>JAFECO010000009.1 GCA_018242085.1 Pseudomonadota bacterium | reverse complement strand
GGCTCAAGGGAAAATAGACTCGCCAGAAGGTGTAAAGCCCGCTGGCGCCCAGGCCCCGCGCCGCCCTCACATAGGTCATGTCGATGGCCTTCATCGCCGCGTACAATGTGAGGATCATGTAGGGCAAGAGCACATAGGCCATGCCGATCACCACTGCCGCCTTGTTGTAGAGAAGGGGCAGCGGCGCATCGATAAGGCCCAGCGCTTGAAGAACGGTGTTGATGATGCCGCTGCGCCCCAAAAGCACCATCCAGGAATAGGTCCGCACGATGATGCTGGTGAAATAGGGAACGACGATGGAAAAAATCACCAGGGACGCGCTGATGCTGCCCGCCTGGGTCAGATAATAGGCGATGGGATAACCGGCGATCAGCACGAACAGGGTCACCAGAATGGCGATCCAGTTGGTGGTCGCCACGGCCGTCAATGTCGCCTTCGAAGTGATGATCTGCTGGATGGCTGGCAAAAGCGTGCCGGGCTGTTGCTCGATCAAAAGGACCTGGACAAAGAATCCGGCCAGCGGAACCAGGAACGCCACCGCCAGCATCAGCAGCGACGGCAGCATGAAGATCGCGGTGGGATCGGGGCGGGGCCGGCTCATGGTTATCGCATCAGCAACAAGGATTGCGCCGCCCGCCAGCGCAGCGTGACCGCCGTGCCGGCCGCGAAGATCGCGTCGCGGCCATTGTTGGGGCGCTCGACCATGACGAGCAGGTCATCGGCCACCCGAACCATGTAACGCAGCGTGTTCCCCAGGAAGGAAAGTGTTTCGATCCGGCCGGAGAGCTGGTTGATATCGGGATCCGCAGAATTTTGCGTTGCCGCCAGTTCGATCTGCTCCGGCCGGATGAACAAGGTGGCGCCGGCGCCGGCCGTCAACGCTTCCATGGCGACGGCGCGAAGTGTCCGGCCGTCCGCCAAGGTCAGAACGCTTTGGCCTTCACCGGCGGCTACCGTGACCGCGCCGGGAATGAGATTGGCTTCGCCCAGAAAGCGCCCGACAAAACGGTCGGCGGGCCGCTCATAGACATCGCGGGGACTGCCGGCCTGCACGATGCGTCCGGCATTCATGATCGCGATGCGGTCCGACAGGTTCATCGCTTCTTCCTGATCGTGGGTCACATAGACCACGGTCATGCCCAGTTGCTTCTGGATTTCCTTGATTTCCGTCTGCATCTCGTAACGCAAATTCTTGTCCAGGGCGCCCAGCGGCTCGTCCATCAAGACCACGCTGGGCTCGAACACGATGGCGCGGGCGATCGCGACGCGTTGCTGCTGCCCGCCCGACAATTGCCGGGAAAAGCTTGCCGCGAAACGCTCCAGGCGCACCAGCCGGAGGGCCTGGGTGACTCGGTCCCCGATTTCCTCTTTCGCCCACCCCCGCGCCCGCAAGGGGAAGGCGACATTCTCGAAGACATTGAGATGCGGGAAAATTGCGTAATTCTGGAACACCAGGCCGAAGCCGCGCTTGTTGGGCGGGATGCCGGCGATGTCCTTGCCGTCAAGCTCAATCCGGCCGGCATCGATCCCCGCGAAGCCGGCGATCATCATCAGGGTGGTGGTCTTGCCCGAACCGGACGGGCCCAGCAGCGAGCAGAATTCGCCCGGGCGGATGCTGAGATCGACGCCATCGACGACCCGTTCTTCTCCATAGACCTTGGTGACACCGGCCAGCGTGATGGCGCTTCCCTTGCGGGCGGAAGGCGTTGCGGAACTCGAGGCGTCGGTCATGGAGTTGTGTTCTGGCGCAAGAGAGGAGGGCTATAATTACTTTTCCAGGATCCACTGCGCCCAATAATCGCTGACGCGCTTTTTGTTGTCAGCCCACCAGCCGACATCGCGCATGAAGCCTTTGGACTGGACCAGAAGCTGGCCCGTGGCCGGATCGATCAGTTCACGCGCCACGGCGACAAGCGCCTTGCGGTTGGCCGGGATCGCGGCATGGGCCCGCATCCAGCGCAATTGCGTCGCCCCGCTGAGGCTGAAATCGACAAATCGCTTCGCGGCATCGAGATTTCGGGTGCCTTTGCTGATGCCGAACGCAACCAGGCCGGCCTGATTTTGATTCCATTGCGCGCCGACCGGCGCGCCTTTGGCCTTTGCCTCATACAACCGTGTGTTCCAGATCGCCGCCAGGCCCGCCTCATTGTCCGACAGGAGCTGCGCCGAAAGCGCTCCGGTCTCCCAGAATGTGGCGATGGAAGAGCGGATGGTGCCCAGCTTGCGGAAGGCGCGAGGAAGATCGAGCGGGTAAAGCTTATCCATGGGCACGCCATCCGCCAGCAGCGCGAATTCCAGGGTCGGCTCGCCGATCGCTGCGCTGGGCAGGGCGCGGGGACCGGGGTAACGTTTGGTATCCCAAAATTCCGCCCAGGAGCGGGGTTCCTTTCCCGCCGGATAAGTCTTGGTGTTGAAGCCCAGAATGGTGGCGAAATAGGAATGGCCGGCATAGCGCGGCTGGCGCACGGCGGCCGGCAGGTCATTGAGGTCGGTATATTTGAAACCGGCATAATCGATGGGTGCCAGGCCGCCCGCACGGTCGATCTGGATCAAGGTATCGCTGTCGGTATCAATGACGTCGATGCCGCCGCCGCCCGATTTGGCGAGGGCGAGAAGCTTGGTGGCGCTGGCCGCCACCAACACAACCTGGATGCCGGTTTCCTTGCGGAACGCGTCATAAACCGCGGCCTTGCGCGCTTCGTCATAGCCGCCGCCGGATGTGCGAACCACCACTTGCTGCAGTGCGGCCGCCCCCGGTATCCAGACATAGGGCAGCGCGCCAGCCGCCACCGCGAGCGCGTCGCGGCGACTGACCCGCCGCATCTTCGCAGCCGATCGCTCTCGCATTTCCTGGGATTCCGGTCCGATGTCCTTTGTCACGATACGGCTTTCGGTTGATCAAGAAACCAGAAGATATTGTTGAGGTCGATCCAAGAAATTTATGGAGATGGCGCCTCATATTCAAAGCGGTCGATCCGCGGATGGCCGGTGTTTTCCGGCAGATCATCTTCTACTGCCGCCAGCCGCGCCATCCCCGCCCGCCAAAATATGTCTATACAAATAAACCGGAGCGCCTGTACAAGAGAAATGCGACGAGGGCGGGCCGGACAGTTTCCATCTGTCGTCAAAGGTGCGCCGTCTCGGCTTCGCGGGGACAGGGAGACGGATGATGAAGCTCGTGCGTGCGGCGATATTGCTTGCGTTGATGTCCAGCCCGGCGCTGGCGCAGATCAATGCGGGCGAACAAAAGCCCGAAGCGAGCCTGCCTTTCACTGTGACCCAGGTTGCCACCTTCAATCTTCCCTGGCGCATGGCGTTCCTGCCCGACGGGCGCATGCTGGTGACGGAAAAAGTGGGACCGATTTGGCTGGTGACGCCGGAAGGCCAGAAGCAGCCCGTGCGGAATTATCCGGCGGTGCTTTATGGCGATCAGGGCGGCATGCTGGGCGTGTATGTTTCGCCCCATTACGCCACCGATCAGAGCATCTATCTCACCTATTCCGAACCCGGCACCATCAACGGGATCAGTGGATCGGGCCTGGCGCTGGCCAAGGCCAAATTGGAATTCACCACCAATGGCGCGCGCCTCACCGGCCTCAAGGTGATCTGGCGGGACGGAGAGCGGGGCCTGGGAGGGCAGTTCGGTGCCGCCGTCGCCTTTTCGCCCGACGGCAACTACCTGTTCATGACCGTCGGCGACCGCATGCGCTTCACGCCCGCGCAGGATCCCAACCAGCCTTTGGGCAAGGTGCTACGCCTGACCTTGGACGGAAAGCCTGCGCCGGGGAATCCCATGGCCGGCAAGACCGGCGCGGCCAGTGTCAGTGTGATCGATCCGCCGGGAGACACCGAAGCGGCCAAGAAGGCGCCGGTCGCCTACACATACAAATTTCCCGGAAAGAATTTGACGCCCGCCGAGACTTGGGCCACCGGCATTCGCACGCCCTATGGCCTGGCATTCGCGCCCGATGGCCGCTTGTGGGAAGCCGAGCACGGCCCGCGCGGCGGCGACGAATTGAATCTGATCGAGCCGGGCAAGAATTACGGCTGGCCGCTGGTATCCTATGGCAAGAATTATAACGGCGTGCTCATTCCCAGTCCGGATACGCGGCCCGATCTCGCCAAGCCCGTGATTTACTGGGTGCCCGTCATCGCGCCGGGGAACATCACTTTCTACAAAGGCAATGTGTTTCCCCAATGGCAGGGTTCGATGCTGCTGAGCGGGCTGGACACCATGACCTTGAACCGCATCCTGGTCGATGCCCAGGGCGGCGCCAAGACGGCGGAACGCTGGGATGTGGGGCACCGCATTCGCGATGTCGAAGTCGGCCCCGACGGCTCGGTGTGGCTGCTGGAAAACAGCGTCACGGGCGGGCTCTTCAAGCTGACACCGCGCTGAGATCAAGGAGCAGACGATGCGCAACCACACGATCGATCGCCGCAGATTGTTGAAAGGCGCGGCGCTGACGGGCGCCGCTGCGGCCGCTCCGGCAATCGCTTCCCGCACCGCCACGGCACAAGAGAGCGATCCCGGCGTGGTTCCTCTCAAGCTTCCACCGCAGGTGCCGCAAAAGGAAGGGTTTCTGGACGTCGGAGACGGCCATTCGATCTGGTATTTCGATACGGGCGGAAATGGCGTGCCGGTGATTTTTTTGCATCCGGGCACGGGAAGCGGCGTGATCTGGGGCTATCAGCAACCGGTCTTTGTGCAGGCGGGGTTTCGCGTCATCGGCTATTCCCGCCGCGGTTACCCGAAATCCAAGCTGGGCAATCCGGACCAGCCCGGAGTCGCATCCGAGGATTTGAAGAAACTCGCCGATCATCTGGGCCTCACCCGTTTCCATCTTGTGGGATCGGCGGCGGGCGGCATGGTGGCCGCCGATTTCGCCATCTCGCATGAAGACCGGCTGCATACGCTGGTGCTCGCCAACACGGTCATGGGCATCGTCGATCCGGATTTCCAGGCTATTTCGCCCCGCATGTGGCCGGAAGAATTCCAGCACCTGCCCAGCGAGATGAAGGAGCTTGGCCCGTCCTATCGCCACCTGGATGTCGAAGGGACCAAGCTCTGGGTCGAGCATGAGCAGGCACGAAAAGGCGTAACGATGAAGAGCACCGCCTACGCCAATAAAGTGAATTGGGCCGCCATCGGGGCGTGGCGGTTGCCGGTCCTGGTGATGACGGGCGATGCCGATCTCTATATGCCGCCATCCATCATGCGGCTGTTCCACAGCAAGATCCGGGGCGCGGAAATGCACATCATCCCGGATTCAGGGCATTCCGCGTATTGGGAGCGGCCCTTGGCCTTCAACAAGGTGGTGATGGACTTTTTGAAACGCCACCGTCCCGCCTAAAGCGGGCGGTCAGGCGTCGTCCGGCCATCCAAGAGTATATTGCTCCGCGAATTCCAGGCCGACCGGCGTGGAAACATCCAGCCGCGCGCTGGTCTCGGCCATCGCAACCAGCTTCGACCCGCCGGCGTCCACTTCGTAGCGGATGGCGTTGCCCAGAAAGCCGCTCTGGCAGATCTTGCCATGAAGCCTGTTGAAGTCGGGCCTGGCGGAGCCTTCGGTTGCGCCAATGGCGATCGATTCCGGCCGGATCGAAACCACCACGCGCTGGCCCGCCTGTGGAGGCGTTTCGAAGCGGCAACGGAGCTGGCCGCCATTCTCCAGCTCGACCAATGTCAGGCCGTCATTGGCGGTCCCGCGCGCGATGCCGCGGAGCAGGTTGGTGGCGCCGACAAAGCCGGCGACAAAGGCGTCCTTCGGATTGAGATAGATCTGGCGCGGCGGGGCCAGCTGCACAATGCGGCCCTTGTTCATCACGGCGATCAGGTCTGACATTTCCAGCGCCTCGGACTGGTCGTGGGTCACATAGACCGTCGTGACGCCCACTTCCTTCTGAAGCCGCTTGAGTTCGCCCCGCATTTCCTCGCGCAATGTGGCATCGAGATTGGAAAGCGGCTCGTCGAGCAGAAGCAGGCGCGGCTCGCGCACGATGGCGCGCGCCAGCGCGACGCGCTGCTGCTGCCCGCCCGAAAGCTGGGTCGATGGCCGGTATTCGAATCCCTTGAGCCCGACGCGTCCCAACGCATTCAGGCATGCCTTTTCGATCTCCGGCTTGGAGAAGCGGCGGTCTTTCGCCACCCGGAGCGGAAAGGCGACATTCTCGAACACCGTCATATGCGGCCAGATCGCATAGGATTGAAACACCATCCCCAGGCCGCGGCGCTCGAGCGCGACATCGATGCCCGCATGGGTGTCCAGAAGCGTCTGGCCGGCCACGCGGATGACGCCTTTGTCGGGCCGCTCCAGACCGGCAATGCAGCGCAAGGTGGTGGTCTTCCCGCAGCCGCTCGGCCCCAGCAAGGTGAAGAAGGTGCCGGGGGAGAGGCTGAGAGAAATGTCCTGGATCCCGCCGGCCGGGCTGTTGCCGTGGCCGACGAAGGACTTCGCGAGATCGCGAATTTCCAATGCTGCCGAGTGGGTCATGGACATCTCTTTCGGGATTTCATCCGGTCAAGGAAATTGAAGAGGAGCGCCGGTGAGGTCTTGCAGCAATGCAGGCGTCACGCCGGGAGCCATGGCGCGCACGGAAAAGCCGTTCGGCGTGATGTCGATGACGGCAAGATCGCTGTACACGCGGCCCACCGCCTTCCTGGCGGTCAGCGGATAACGGCATTGCTGGACCAGCTTGTGTTCCCCGCTCTTGGTCACATGCTGGGTCATCACCCAGACGTTGCGGGCGCCGGTCGCCAGATCCATCGCGCCGCCCACGGCCGGCGACCTGTCATCGCTGGAGGTGGTCCAGTTCGCCAGATCGCCATTGGCGGCGATTTCGAACGCCCCCAGCACGCAAAGATCGATATGGCCGCCGCGGATCATGGCGAAGCTGTCGGCATGATGGAAAAGCGAAGCGCCCCGCACCAGCGAGACATTCTGCTTGCCCGCATTGACGATCCAGGGATCCGCACTCTCGCGCTGCGCCACCGGTCCCATGCCCAATATGCCGTTTTCGGAATGGAGCAGGATTTCCCGGTTCATGGGGAGGTGATCGGCCACCAGGGTGGGAAGGCCGATGCCCAGATTGACATGCCAGCCTTCCGGTATGTCGGCCGCGACCAGCGCCGCCATTTCGGCCTTGCTGAAAGGCTTGCACCCGGCCATGCGCTTGTCAGCCATTGTCGGCATCCTTGGTGCTGGCGAGCGGCGGATCGCCGTCGGGAACGCAAAGCACCCGGTTGACGAAGATGCCCGGCGTGATGATGTCGTCGGGCCCGATCGTTCCAAGAGGCAGGACCGTTCCGGCCTGCACGATCGTCAACTTGGCCGCCATTGCCATGATGGGATTGAAGTTGCGGCCGCTGCCGCGATAGGTGAGGTTGCCCCAGCGGTCGCTGGTCCAGGCCTGAATCAAGGCCACATCCGCGTGCAATGCATATTCCAGGACGTGGTCCTTGCCCCCAATCTCGCGCACTTCCTTGCCTTCGGCGAGCTTGGTGCCCACAGCCGTGGGCGTATAGAACCCCGCGATGCCCGCGCCGGCGGCCCGGATGCGTTCGGCCAGCGTGCCTTGCGGAACGACCTCCAACTCGATTTCGCCTTTGCGGTAACGCTGATCGAATGTGGACGACCCGCGCGGAAAGCTGCAGATGATCTTGCCGACGGCGCCGGTGCCGATCAGCTTGCCCAGGCCGATATCGGCTTCGAAGCCCGCATTGTTGGCGATCACCGTCAGATTGCGGACCCCCAATTGGCCAAGGCCTTCAATCAGGGCATTGGGTTGGCCGACGGCGCCGAAGCCGCCGATCATCACGGACGATCCGTCCTTGATGCCGGCCAGGGCGGATCTCATGTCTTGGACTTCTTTGTCGATCATGGATCAGCGGCCCTTGAACATGGGCGGGCGCTTTTCGGCGAATGCCAGCCGCCCTTCGCGCCGGTCCTCGGTATCGCGAAGCATACCCCAGGTCAGCCGCTCCAGCCGCAACGCTTCGCGCAGCGGCAGATCGCGCCCCGATTGCGTCAGGCGCTTGACCGCCCGGATCGACAGGGGCGCGTTGGCGGCGATCTTCAGCGCCAACGCCTTGGCGTCCTGCAAAAGCTGGTGGGATGGCGCAATCCGGCTGATCAACCCGACGCGCAAGGCTTCCGGCGCATCGATCATGTCCCCGGTCAGCAGCATCAGCATGGCGTCGCTTGCGCCGATCATCCGTGGCAGCCTTTGCGTCCCGCCCGCGCCGGGAATCGTGCCGGCCTTCACTTCCGGCAGGCCGAATTTCGCGTGCGAAGCCGCCAGGCGGATGTCGCAGGCCAGCGCAAGCTCCAATCCCCCGCCCAGTGCCAGCCCGTTGATGGCGGCGATCAGGGGCTTTTCGAGATCCGGCAGAAAGCTCGCCTCCGGCATGTCGGAGAAGGCCTGGGCGGCGTAAGGCCCCTGCGTATTCAGCGTCTTTTTCAAATCGGCGCCCACGCAAAAGGATTTCTCGCCTGCCCCGGTGAGGATGGCGACGCGGATGTCCGGGTCCGCGGCGATGCGCGCCCAGGCTTGGGACAGCGCCGCAGAGGCCGCGGGATCGATCGCATTCAGCGCTTCCGGACGATCGAGCGCGACGATCGCGACCGGTCCTTCCAGGCTCAGATGTATGGGCGTTTGCGGCATTGCCGATCCGTTCCGTGTTGATGGCGGTTTTTCTAAGCGTTCAGGCACGCCACATTTTCAATCCGTTCCAGCCTCATCAGATCCTGGAACAGGCGCTCTGCCTTCGATCCGTCCAGGGCGTCCGCCGAGCAGGCGGAGAATTTCTTCCACAATTCGTTCTCGCTCATGCGGCGCGTCCAATGGCCCCGCGCATAATCCACGCTGGGGCTTTCCAGCACGCGGCCATCGGTCAGATGCAGGCGCACGCCGCCGCTGAAGCCCAGATTGGGCGTTGTATCGGCGGGTATTTTGGAATCGGCCACCATCACCACCCGCTTCATCATCTCCTGAACGGGGGGCTGGTCGTAAAATTGCTGGCCCAGCTCGGCGAAGGTCGCGCGCCGTTCCAGGATCGCCGCCGCCGCCGCCAATCCGATGCTGTGCGAAGGCACGAATTTGGTCACCGAAGGGGATTTGGACACCACGGCATATTGCGCGTCGCTGATAAGCATTTCGGCTTTGACCACCTCTTGCGGCTTGATGTCGTGCGCCGTCACCAGGTCGAGCACGCCGTCGATCGCGCGCTGGGCGATATTGCCGAAGGGGTATTGCTTGACATGAATGCCCACGCTTTCCAGCCGCCAGGTCCGCCCCAGATCGTCGATGGGCGTATCGAGATCCACCGCGCCTTTGGGCGACAAGGCCACGATCATGCCACGGCCCGGACGCTCCAAGGGGTCTTCGGGCGCGGTCATGCCCGCTTCCGCCAGCATCACGGCCTGGACGCCGCCGGCCGCGGCCCGGCCGATCTGGAACGGTCCCACATCGGTATCGAAGGACGCGGTGATGCCGCCCGACATAGACGCGGCGATGCCGATGGCGCGCAGCGTCGTTTGCGTGTCCAAATTGCGCAGATTGGCGAGCGCAATGGCGGCCGCCACGGCGCCGAAGCAGGCGGTGGCGTGCCAGCCCTTGCTGGAATAGCTGTCGGGATCGCGTTCCGAAAGCCGCGCCCAGGCTTCGTAACCGGCCGCATAGGCACAAGCGATGCGCGCGCCGCTGGCACCGATGCGCTCGCCTTCCGCCAACAGGGCCGGCATCAGGATGGTGCTGGTGTGACAACCGGAGAAGGCGACATCGTCGAACACCACGCTGCTGGTGGTCACCGAATTGACCAATGTGGCGTCCATCACCGACGCCCGGTCCCGGCCAAGTTGGATCCGCGCTTCTCCGTCGCGGCGCCGTGTGCCGATGCTCGCCAGCACATGGCGGGAGACCGGCATGGCGATGCCCGAAAGCATGACCCCGACCGTGTCGGCCATGCCGATTTTGACGGCTTCCAGAGCCTGTACGGGCAGGGCGTCGAATTTCAGCGCGGTCGCGAATTCTGCGAGGGTGCGGGATAGAGGGGCGGGCATACCTTGTCTCCGAAATTGTCAGGCGAGCCGGAACAGGGGAAGCGGGATGCCGTCCTCGCCCTTTTCGATGACCAGTTCGACGGGCTTGCCGATCGCCAGTGCGTCGAACGGGGAATGGACGATGCGTGTCATCATGGTCGGGCCTTCGTCCAATGTGACATAGGCGATGACATAGGGCGGTGAAGCCGTCCGGCTGATGCTGAAGGAATAGATTCGCCCGCGGCCGGAAGCCGGGCGCCATTCGGTTTGCGCGCTGGCACAATGCGGACAGATCGCCCGCGGATACCAATGCGCGCGCTGACAGGCGGTGCAATATTTCAGGAGAAAGCGGCCCTCGGCCAGCTCGGTCCAGAATTTTTGATTTTCCGGTTGATGGTCCAGGGCTTCTTGCAGCGCGCTCATCGGCTCACATCCTTTCCAGAACGAGCGTGGCGGAGCCATGGCGGGTGCCCAGCATGCCGCCCGTGCCATGGGCGACCGCCAAGTTCAAATCGCGAACCTGGACGGCGGGATGCGCTTCGCCCCTGAGTTGCCGGACCGCCTCGATGATCTTGGTCATGCCGCCGCGATGCGCAGGATGGTTGTTGCAAAGTCCCCCGCCATCGGTGTTGACGGCGAGCGGGCCTTGACCGGAAATCAGTTTGCCATCAGCGACGAAGGCGCCGCCTTTGCCCCGCTCGCAAAAACCCAGATCTTCCAGCTGGACCAGGACAGTGACGGTGAAACTGTCATACAGCGACGCATATCTGATGTCCGACGGCCGCACCCCGGCTTCGGCGAAGGCCGCCGCGCCGCTGAACCGGCCCGCCGAATAGGTCAAATCGATATCGCCGCCCGCCGTGTGCTTGACGGATTCGGCGGCGCCCCGGATTTTCACCAGCGGACGCTTCAGGTTGCGGGCGATTTCCGGGCGGGTGACGATCACCGCGCCGCCGCCGTCGCTCACGATGCAGCAATCGAGCTTGTGCAGCGGGTCGGCCACCAATTGCGAATTCATCACCTCTTCGACGGTGACGGGCGTGCGCAGCATCGCATTGGGATTGTGTTGCGCGTGATGAGAAGCGGCGACCTTGATCCAGGCCAGCTGCTCGCTGGTGGTGCCATATTCATGCATATGGCGCTTCGCGCACATGGCATAGGTATTGAGGATCGTCATCCCGAAGGGCGTTTCCCAGGCATAATCCGGCTGTGCCGGGCTGTCGGCCCGTTTCAATCCGCCTTTGGGAACGCCTTCGCTGCGCGGGCGGCCGGCCAATGTCACCAGCGCGACATTGCATTTGCCGGCCGCGATGGCCTGGGCCGCGTGGTTGACATGCAGGATATAGGACGCGCCGCCGATATTGGTGGAATCGACATGGCGGACTTTGAGATTGAGATAATCCACCATGGAAAACGGCCCCGTGCCGGGCACGTCACCGGCGCAGAAATAGCCATCGATGTCGCTCTTGCTGAGGCCCGCATCCGCCAGGGCGCCCAGCGCGACTTCGCCATGCAGCTGCGCCAGCGAGCGGTCCGGCGCCTTGCGCAAAGGATGCTCATAGGCGCCGACGATGTAGGAATGCTCAACAGCGGCCATGTTCAGCTCCTTGCCTTTGCGGCTGCGCCGCCATCGACAAGCTCGTCATAATGTTTTGTGGCGGCGACGGAGGGGCGGGTTTGAATATGATCCCACCAGCCGGAAAGCGTGGGGAAGCGGTCTCGCCAGTCCCAGTCCGACGGAAAGCGGAAATCCAGATAGCCGAGGGCGGCGATGATCGCCACATGGCCGATGTCGAAGGGCTGGGTGCCGAAGGCCGCCGCTTCTTTCTCCAAGGCCTGGAAGATATAGGGCAGTTTCTTGTTCGCGGCGGCGATCCGGATGGCGGACTGGTTCTCCTGCTGCCGCGTCCGTTCCGTCAGCCAGTGCAAGAGAAGCTCGGAAAGGCCGTCGCCAAGGGCGTGACGCCGCTCTGCCGAAAGCCGGGCATGAGGATCGGACGGATGAAGCGCGCCGCTGCCGCGAACCGCGTCGAGATAGTAACAGATGGCGGAAGAATCGTAGATCGCTTCGCCATCCGCCAGCAACACCGGGATCTGGCCCAGCGGATTGACCGCCAGCAATTCGTCGCGCGGCTGCGTGGCCATCGCGATGCTGGGTATCAATTCGATCTCCGCGATCAGGCCGGTTTCATGGGCCGCGATAAGCGCCTTGCGCACAAAGGGAGATCGGGGGGACCAATAGAGCTTCATTCCGTCATGCGGCCTTGTCAGGAAAAGTCAATCGGCCGGAAGTTCCGGAAAGATCGGGATCGTCTTCCCGTCTCGGCCCGACATTCCGGAATTTTGTTTTCTTGCATCAAAATATGTTGCCAGTTCTGATCAATTTGCACATGATCAAATCTGCGCGCGAGATAGGAAACGTCAGGACGGACGGCGCGTCAACCGACTAATGGGGAACAACCATTGAGTAAAACTCAATAAACCGCCCATGCCGCGCCGCATGCCGCCCTTGAACGCTCTGCGCGCTTTCGAAGCCGCGGGCCGCCATGTCAGCTTCACCAAAGCTGCGGACGAACTTCTCGTCACGCCTGGCGCGGTCAGCCGCCAGATCAAGCAGCTGGAAGAATTCCTCGGCATCGAATTGTTCGAACGCACCAGCCGGGATCTGCGCATTTCCAATGAAGCGCGGGATTTTGTCGCCAATCTGGGCAGCGCTTTCGATCAGATCGAAAGCGCGACCAGGCGGGTGATGGGCGCGCAGCATGGCCGGTCCCTGCGCGTTCAGTGCGCCATGACCTTTACCTTGCGCTGGCTGGTTCCCCGGCTTCCGTTATTTCATCGCCTTTATCCCAAGCGCGACATTCAGCTGGCCACTTCCCTGTCTCCCATGCCGGCAAGCCAGATCGCGCTGGGGGATGTCGATATCGCGATCCAGCAGGGCACCGGGGAATGGCCGGGGCTTTTTTCGCACCGGCTGGCCGGCAGCGCGCTCATTCCGGTTTGCAGCCCGTCATTCGCCCGCAATCTGGGCTCACCGCCCGCGATTTCCGCGCTGGGCGAAGCGACCTTGCTCCGCTCCATGGTGAGGCCCAACGATTGGCGCGAATGGCTGGACGCCGCCGGCGCTCGCAAGATCGACAGCGAAAGAGGAATCGAATTCGAAAGTTCGAGCCTGGCTTATCAGTCCGCCATGGAGGGGATCGGCGTGGCGATCGGGCAGATGGTGCTGGTGGTGGATGATCTGGTGGCGGGCCGGCTGGTGGCGCCGTTCGATTTCATCCATGACAATGGCTATGCCTATTACCTGACCTATGCCGAGCAGGCGCTTGAAAAACCGGGGGTTGCGGAGTTTCGCGACTGGATACTGGGCCAGGCCGCGGAATATGAGGCGACCTTGCGGACCATGCGCCTGCCGGGGGTCAAGGGCCGGGTGCCGGCCTAAAGCGGATTTGCGCGCGGGCCTTCGATCGTTCCATCGGCAAAGAACCGGTCGATTTCAGTCACGCTGTAGCCGCCGATCTGTTCCAGAATCTGAGCCGTGTCCTGGCCAATGACGGGCGCTGGGCGGCGGATCGAAAGCGGCTCTTCCTCGACCTGCAAAGGAAATCCCTTCACGGCCGATCCGGCGAAGTCCAGCATGGCATGCGACCAGGATGTACCGTGTCCCGCTAGAATCCCGCGGCCGGTCTCGACCGGCGCGGCGCTTATTCCCTGATCGCGCAAAAATGAAACCATCGCCGCGGCGGGGCCGTCGGCGGCCTTTGCTTTCAGCGTTTCCCGCAAGGATTGGCCGGCATCAGGGCCCAGCGCCGCCATCAGCCGCGCCACATCGCCGGTTTCCACGGTTACCGCCAGCCATTGTCCATCGGCGGCGAGGAAACAATCCTGCAGCGCATAGGGCGGTTCGGCATTTCCCAGCCGGCGCACGGTGTGGCCGGTGGACATGGCGGCAAACCGGTCGCCGATCATGAAGGCGGCCAGGTCGCGTTGCGACAGTTCGAGATGAATGGCTTTGCTGCCGTCGCGCACCGCGCGCAAGGCGCTGGCGATGGCACCGGTGGCGAACATGGCCACGATCTGGTCGGGATAATTGACATCGCGCCCCGATATGGTCGGCGCGCCGTCTTCATAGCCGGTTGCCCATGCCAATCCGCTCAAGGCTTCCAGAGTGGATCCATAGGATATCTGATTGGCGTCGGGCCCGGTTTCGCCCTGGCTGGAGATGGATGCCAGGATGATATGCGGATTGGCCGAACGCAGCACATCGAATGCGATGCCCAGGTCCTTTAG
>JAFECO010000099.1 GCA_018242085.1 Pseudomonadota bacterium | reverse complement strand
AGAGACATCGCCGAAGCCGTCGCTTTGGCGCTGAGGCCCAAACCGGTCACCACAATGGCGATGCGGAATTTTCCGTTTGGTGCGGGCGCGGCATAGGCGACCATCGGCTTGCGGCCATCATCGGCGATGCGGGGCAAGGGACCTTGCGCACTGTTTTCGATCAAGGCCGGATCCGCAATCAGGGCGCGGCCCGCCATGACGATCTTGTCGATGGTGACCGGCGGCGCGGCGGGCGCGCTGTCCGGCTTTGGCGCCGAAGCCTGCTTGGACGGCGGCGGCGCGGGCAAATCCAGGGTCACGCCCGGACGATGCACTTTACCCAGCACCGTGATGCCCAAGGCGCCCGCGGTCAGAATGCAAAGCGTGCCCGTGCCGGCAAGCGCCAGGGCGCGGGCGGCGCGAGCTATCGCAGGGTGGGTCGGAGCCGGCATAAGGCCCGGATTAAGCCAGCTATATGGTTATTGCGGGGTTAATTCTTTCCCCCTCCGGCCTTCGCTGGCTCGAGAGCCAGCTACGGCCACCTCCCCCGCCAGCGCGCTACCGCGCGCGCAGGGGAGGCGGGCCTGAGCCCGTTTCAAGAAGGATTAGTCGGCCTTGGCCGATTTAGAAGCCGCAGCGACCGTCATTTTCCCGTGCAGCAGATCCAAGGCATAGGACAGCTGGAAGTCGTCATACTTCTTGCCCGGCACGGGCTGGACCACCGGCGCGTTGATCTTCTTGGCCGCGGGCTCGCCCACCAGATGTCCCGGCAGATCGGCTTCCGAAGGCCGCGCGATCTTGGGAATGTTGGTTTCGTCGCCTTGCGACACGGCGATATCCGGGATGATGCCCTGCGCCTGGATCGAATGACCGGACGGTGTGTAGTAGCGCGCCGTGGTCAAGCGCAGCGCGCCGCCGCCTTCGCCGAGCGGAATGATGGTCTGCACCGAGCCTTTGCCGAAGCTGGTCATGCCCACGATGGTGGCGCGCTTGTGATCCTGCAATGCGCCGGAGACGATTTCCGAGGCCGAGGCCGTGCCCGCGTTGATCAGCACCACGATGGGCTTGCCATCGGTGATGTCCCCGCCCTTGGCGTCATAACGCTGCGTGTCTTCGGGATGACGGCCGCGGGTGGATACCACTTCGCCGCCGGTGAGAAGATCGTCGGACACTTGAATGGCCTGATCCAGCAATCCGCCCGGATTGTTGCGCAGGTCGATCACATATCCCTTGATGCCGGGGCCGATCTGCTTCTTGAGGTCGCGCACCGCTTTCTCAAGACCCGATGCGGTCTGTTCGTTGAAGCCCGGCAGGCGGATGTAACCGATATCGCCTTCCTTGCGCCATGTGTCGGCATCCACCTGCACCACCGCGCGCTGAAGCGTGACGTCGAAGGGCTTCTTCTCGCCTTCGCGCAGAATGGTGAGCGTCACCTTGGAGCCTTCCGGCCCACGCATCTTGTCGATGGCTTCGTTGAGCGGCTGGCCCGCGATCGACTGGCCGTCGATGCCGGCGATGCGATCGCCGGACTTGATCCCGGCCTTGGCGGCGGGCGTGCCGTCGATGGGCGAGATCACTTTGATCAGGCCGTCTTCCTGCGTCACTTCGATGCCGACGCCGCCGAACTGGCCCTTGGTGGTGATCTGCATGTCGTTATAGGACTTGGCGTCCATATAGCTGGAATGCGGATCGAGATTGGAGACCATGCCCTGGATGGCGGCATTGACCAGCTCGCTGTCCTGCACCGGGCGCACATAATTGGCGCGCACGCGCTCGAAGGCATCGGAGAAAAGATCGAGCTGACGATAGGGGCCCGTGTCCTGGGCGCCTTGCGCCTGCGGAAGCAGGCCCAGCGCCAGGGCAAAACCCGCAACCCCGCCCAACGCCACCAGAGCAACTTTCTTCATGATCCTTTTGCCTTCCGCAAATCCGGGCTGAGCCAAGGCCTGGGGTCCAGTCCGTGGCCGTTCTGACGCAATTCAAAATATAGCCGTTCCGTCGGCGAACCGCTTTCTGCCGGCATATTGCCAACGGGTTCGCCCGCCAGCACCTCATCGTTCGGCCGCACGGTGATACGTCCCAATCCGGCCAACACCAGATCGTACCCAGTGGTGATCTCCAGGATCAAGACCTGTCCGGACTTATGGTAAGGACCGGCGAACAAAACCCGGCCGTCCGACGGGGCGATCACCTGGGCACTGTCGCGGGTGACATAGGTAAGTCCCGGATTCCGAGCATTTTCCTTCAAGTCGGCGCTGGCGGCGGCGATGGTTCCCACCACGGGCGGCAATAATGAACCTTTGGACAGAGGTCCCATGGAGCCGGAATTGGAGGCGGTGACGATGGTGATGGCCTCGTCATTGCCGCCGCCGCGCTTCAGCGCCGCCACCCGGTTGGCCAAGGCTTGAAAATCGGCGGCCTTGGCGGCGATCTCCGCCAGCTTGGCGCGGAGCGTGTCGTATTCGGTGCCCGCCACCTCGGCTTCGGCTTCTTTCTGGGTGGTCAGGGTTTCCAGATCGCCCCTGGCGGCGGTGAGCTGGGTGGCGGTGGTGGAGGCTTCGGCCCGGCGCTTGACCAGCTGGATGCGCGTCGCCTTCAGCACGGTGATGCGGCGGGCCAGCCGCGCGGCTTCGGCATAGACCGGCGGCAGGCTGGCGCCCACCAGCATGGCGCCCCGCGCCGCCGCCAGGGCATCGTCGGGCCTGACCGCCAAGGCAGGCGGCATGTCGTGCTGCAGCCGTTCCAGGATCGCCAGCAGCTTGGTCACGGAAATCCGGTCGCGCTGGAAGCCCGCCGTCAGTTCCGCATTCTGCTTTTCCAGCCGGGCGATTTCATCGTCCAGGTTGATGGTTTCCTGCTCCAGGCTTTCGATCCTGGCCGCCGTGGCGATCAGGCGCTGGCGCAAGGTCTTGGCTTCGGCGGAAAGCTGGTCGCTCTTCTGCTTGGCGTCATCGACCGCGGGCTTGTCATGGGCGATCTCGGCCTTGAGAGAGCCCAGCTGTTCGGCGCTGGACGGCAGATTGCCCAAGGATTTGCTGGGCACGGCCTTGGAGAGATCGAGCGGAATGTCAGGCGCGGGGCGGACATCGTTCTTCAGCGCCGGCCTGGGACGCGGAACGGCAGGCACGGTCACGGACTTTGCGGGCGCGGTTTTGGCGGGCGGATCGGCCGCCAGCGCGGGCGGGACGAAAGCCGCCACGGCCAACACCAAAAGAACTCTGCCGCGCAATCCTAGCCTTTCTTCAACAGCGAATGGCCGGTCATGGGCGACGGCTGCTTCAAGCCCATCAGCGCCAGCATGGTGGGCGCGACATCGCACAGGCGTCCATTCTCCAGCTCAGTGCCCTTGGGCGCATTGACCGCCACGATGGGAACATCGAACAACGTATGCGCGGTGTGCGGCTCGCCGGTCACCGGATCCTTCATCAACTCCACATTACCATGATCCGCGGTCAAGAGCATGACGCCACCGGCTTTTTCGATGGCGGCGCGCAGCCGGCCCAGGCAGACATCGATCGTGTCCACCGCTTCCACCGCCGCCTTCATGATGCCGGTATGGCCGACCATGTCGGGGTTGGCGTAATTGGCCACGATCAGATCGTATTTGCCGCTGGCGATGGCTTCCTCAAGCTTGTCCGTCACCTGATAAGCGCTCATCTCCGGCTTGTGGTCGTAAGTCGCGACTTTGGGGCTGGGCACCAGGATGCGGTCTTCGCCGGCAAAAGGTTCCTCGCGCCCGCCATTCAGGAAAAAGGTGACATGGGCGTATTTCTCGGTCTCGGCGATGCGCAGCTGCTTGAGGCCATGCTCGGCCATCACCTCGCCCAAGGTCTCGCGCACATCTTCGGGCGGAAAGACCGCCGCCATCAGCGCGGACAGTTCTTCGGAATATTCCGTCAAACCGGCGGCGGCGCTGAATTTTATCACCCGGTTGCGTTCGAAGCCCTGGAAGCGCGGATCGAGCAGCGCGAGGGAAATTTCCCGCGCCCGGTCGGCGCGGAAATTGGCGAACAGCAAGGCGTCGCCATCGCCCATGCCGGCATAGTCGCCCAAGACGGCGGGAATGACGAATTCGTCGGTGACATTCTCCGCATAGGAGGCATCCAGCGCGGCATGGATATCGGCGTGGCGCGGGCCCGATGCATCCACCATCGCGTCATAGGCTTTCTCAACCCGGTCCCAGCGCTTGTCGCGGTCCATGGCGTAATAGCGGCCCGACACCGTCGCCATCCGCACGCCGGGGATGCCGCCGATATCGGCCAGGAATTTCTCGACAAAGCCTTTCGCGCTTTTGGGCGGTGTGTCGCGCCCATCCAGAAAGGCATGCACGAATACCGGCAGATGAGCCTCGGCCAGCACCTTTACCAGCGCCGCCATGTGATCCTGATGCGAATGCACGCCGCCGGGCGATAGAAGCCCCATCAGATGCACGGCCCCCTTGCCGGCCTTCGCTTTGGCGATGAGGTCGCGCAGCGCCGGCCTGGCGCCCAGGGAACCGTCTTCGATCGCCACATCGATGCGGGGCAGATCCTGCGACACCACCCGGCCCGAACCGATATTCATGTGCCCGACTTCGGAATTGCCCATCTGGCCCTGGGGCAGGCCCACCGCCCGGCCGGAGGTCTGAAGCAAGGCATGCGGGCTGTCGTTCAGCATCCGGGTGTAATTCGGGGTCACGCCCGCGGCGATGGCGTTGTCCTGCTTGTCGGTGCGCCAGCCCCAGCCATCAAGGATGCAAAGCAAGGCGGGACGGGGGGCGGACATATAAAAACTCTCCATGGTGGCGGTGACCGAACATAGGAATGCCCCCACCCCCTGTCCATGCTGCAGCCCCGCTTGTTCAAGGGGCGAAAATCATCCGGCGGCACAGGGCTTTGACGGCGTCCTGTCCGGGCTTGGCGGCGGCACTTTTTGGCGGCCGATACCGGCAGCCGGAGCGCCCGGCAAACCCGGCCGCCTCCGGCGTCAAAGCGGGGATCAGCCCGGCAAAAGCTGCCGCCATGCGCTCGAACACTGTTCGGGTTTTGCATAACATATTGAATATAATAACATATTCTGGAGAAGCGCCCGGCATGAAACTGGCAAGGCTGCCCGCGAGAAATCAGGCAGAAGCCGAGTTCATGCGCAGCGCACCTCTTTATATCCGTCTTGCCGCCGTCCTGGCTGGCGCCGCCCTTCTGGCCGCGCCCCTTCCCGTCATGGCCTTTTCGCGGGTCAAGGACCTGATCGAAGTCCAGGGCATAAGGGACAATATGCTGGTGGGCTATGGCCTGGTGGTCGGCCTGAACGGCACCGGCGACTCGCTCAAGAACGCGCCGTTCACCCAGCAATCCATCCAGACCATGCTGGAACGGCTGGGCGTGAACACGCGCGGCCAGACCATGCAGACCAAGAATGTCGCCGCCGTGATGGTGACCGCCAATCTGCCCGCTTTCGCCGGCGCCGGTTCGCGCATCGATGTCAGCGTCAGTGCCATGGGCGACGCCAAGAATCTTCAGGGCGGCACCTTGCTGGTGACGCCTTTGTTCGGCGCCGACGGCCAGACCTATGCGGTGGGACAGGGGCCCGTCGCGGTGGGCGGCTTTTCCGCGCAAGGCGCCGCCGCCAGCGTGACCCAGGGCGTGCCGACCGCCGGGCGCATCGCCAATGGCGCCATCGTCGAACGCGAGACCGGCTTTCGCCTCGCCAGCATGGATAATCTGAAACTGTCGTTGCACAATCCCGACCTCACCACCGCCAGCCGCATCGCCCAGGCCGTGAACACCTATCTGGGCGGCAGCATGGCGGTTGCGTCGGATCCCTCGAATGTTCAGTTGAAAGTGCCCGCCAATTATCCCGGCGGCGTGATGGGTCTTCTCACCGACATCGAACAAGTGAAGGTCGATCCGGACCAGCCCGCCAAAGTCATCATCGACCAGGTGTCGGGCGTGATCGTGATGGGCGCGGATGTCCGCATCAATACCGTGGCGATCGCCCAGGGCAATCTCACCATCCGGGTCAACGAGACGCCGCAGGTGAGCCAGCCTTCGCCCTTCTCCAACACCGGCACCACCCAGGTCGTGCCGCGCACCTCGATCCAGGTCGACGACGACAAGGGCAACAAGATGGCCGTGCTCGACCAGGGCGTCTCCCTGCAAAGCATGGTGGACGGCCTCAACGCGCTCGGCGTGGGTCCCCGCGACATCATCTCGATCCTGCAGGCGATCAAGGCGGCGGGCGCGCTCCAGGCCGATATCCAGGTGATCGGCTGATGGACGCGATCTCACAGACCGCGATGCTGGCGACTGGGGCCGCATCGATCAAGACACCCTCCGCGACCACCAATGCGGCGGCGGCGAGCAAATCGGCCAAGGAATTCGAAAGCGTGTTCATCTCGCAATTCCTGGGTTCGATGTTCCAGGGCATTCCCACCGACGGTCCCTTCGGCGGCGGCCAGGGCGAAGAAATGTTCCGCTCCCTGATGGTCAATGAATATGCCAAGTCGGTGGAAAATCGCGGCGGCTTCGGCCTGGCCAGCGCCGTGACCCGTCAG
>JAFECO010000098.1 GCA_018242085.1 Pseudomonadota bacterium | reverse complement strand
GCGGTCCCTGGGCCGCGACCTGGCCTCACATCTCACCCATTGGCACGGCCGCTTGAAGGACATGCCCCCGTCTCGCCTGCCATATGACCGGGATGGGGACCAGGCGCGCAGGGGCCGGTCGTTTTTCTTCACCGGCCTTGAGACCGTGACGCGGCTGGCGGCGGTCGCGCGGGGAAATAGGGTGTCGCTGACCATTCTTCTGCTGGCGGCCTATCAACTGGCGCTGGCCGCATGGAGCGGGCAGCGGGAAATTCTTTCGGCGGCCTATACCGCGGACAGGGTCAATCCCCGGTTCCAGAACAGCATCGGCTTTCTGGTGGTCAACATGCCGGTCCTGGCCCGGATCGAGGGGGGGCGGTCCTTCAAATCCTTCCTGCTGGATTTCGCCAGGGATTATTATGGAAGTTATGCGCATCGCGAATTGTCGTGCGAGCTTTATGAAGCGATTTTCGCGCCGCAAAAGCCGTTCTGCTCCACGGTGTTCAATTTCATCCCGCTGCAGAAGAATTTTTCCGCCGGCGCGCTTCATGCGATTCCGTCCTTCGACGGCATCTTGACTGCCCCCGATGCGCAAAGACCTTCGATCTATCGCGACGTCTATCTGGGCCTGTCGCAGCATGCGAACGGCATGCTGGGGAAGGTGTTCTACAATGCCGGCCGCCTCTCGCCGGAGGCGATGGAGAATTTCATCCGGCATTTTGGCGCCGTCATTGACGCCATCGCCGCCGATCCGGACGTGAAACTCGAAAGTCTGACGGACCGATAGCGGCCGTTATCGCCCCAGATATCCGGCGAACAGATTGGCCAGGGGCTCACCCTTGTAAAGCTCGGAGAGCTTTTCCGGGTGGATGAATTCGTCGCGGAACCAGGGAAAGCGCTGCGGATCGAAAGACTGGATGAGCCATTCGATCGTGCGCTTGACGCGGGGAATGCGCTTGGCGTCGGGGTGATAGGTCATCCAGATATCGATGGGATGGACCACGCCCATGTCCAGCGGGACCAGCTGGGCACCGATCGCCTGGGCATAGGTGGGCAGCATGCCCACCCCGGCGCCCTTGGCGATGGACCAATAATGCGCGCTGGCGAAATTGGTCCGCATGGACACGAACCCGATCGGGGAAACGCCCGGAAACAGCTTGTCGTATAATTCCTGCGAACGCTTATGATCGTCGGATTGGATCACAAGCCGGTGGTTCTGCAGATTGGCGACGGATTTGGGGTCGCCATACGTGTCCACATAGGATTTTGAGCCGAAAAACATCAGGTGCAGCCGGCCCAGCTTGGCCATCCTGAGGTCAGGCGTCACCGGCCGTTCCAGCTGAATGGAAACATCGGCCTCCAGCCTGAGGACGTCCGCCGACTTCATCGCGCAGTTGAGATTGATCATCAGCCTGGGGTTGGCGCGCTGAAATTCCACCAGGCGGGGCGCCAGCCAGAAGGTGCCCAGGCCTTCGGTCACCGCCAGGCGGACTTCGCCTTCCACATCCTTTTTGGCGGAATTGCGCGCCTGGAGAAGATCGAACGAGGCCGCTTCCATCCGAAGCGCCGCGCTATGGATCTTATCGCCCTCCGCGGTCGCGCGGACACCGTCAACGTGGCGGGTCAGCAGGATCACGCCCAGCGTATGCTCAAGCTCATCGACCTTGCGCCTGAGCGCATTGATGGATTGTCCCAGCCGGTCGGAGGCGGCGCGAAAACTTCCGCTGCGCAAAACTTCCAGGAAAATACGAACCGTTTCCCAGTCGGGGACCCGCCTGGGTTTCACGTGCGTGGCATGTTCACCTTGTGGAACACCGTGTTCCTCCAAAGGCTGCATACGCGTGTCGCCGATCAAGAAACAATCTCTCCCGTAATCCCGGAAACCATTTTTACTGCGGCGTTGAGCCCGAGGCAGACATGACAGAACACCCGCTGCGATTGGTTCGCGAAAACGACCACACAGTCAAGCCGGAAAAGGGCAAACACGACCTGGGAGGGCTGGATTCCGCCAAATTCGCCAAGCGGTTGGTGTTATTCCGGGCCGACCCTTCGATGCTGGATAATCTGCTCGATCTGGCGCGGCCGCATATTCCGGGCATGGCGGATGGGGATGTGGTCCGCAAAGTCCTGCGGCACAACCCGGACTGCGTCTGGGTCGTGTCGCGCAAACATGGGTTCGATCCGGCAGCACCCATAGGCGAAGGCTTTATCGCCATGCTGCCTTTGACCGCGAAGGGCCTGCACCGGCTGGCGACCAAGGCTTTCAACGGCGCGGACCCCGACCTCGCATTGATCGCCAAGCCCGGCGAACGGCCGGCCGGTCTCTATATGTGGGCGACCTATGCGCCGGGAATTCTGGCGGGCGGCATCAGCCTGTTCATGGATGAAGTCGCCTCGGCGCCTTATGACGGCGTGAATCTCTATTCCCGCCCCAACACGCCGGAAGGCGTTCGCTATAACGAGGCGCTGGGCTTGCGCAAAGGTCCAACCGTCGGTGCCATCGTCGCCCCCCATCTCTATGAATTTGTCCGGGCGCCGAAACGGCCGCCGCTTTACGACAGCTATCGCGGCGATGCCAATCCCGGCCTGACCGTGGCGGTCGCGCGGTCCTTCGAGGATCTGATGAAAGTCGTCAGCATCCGTAGCGCCGTCTATATCGGGGAACAGGAATGTCCCTATGACGAGGAATTCGACGGCAACGACGCTTCGTCGGCGCATCTGATCGGCTATGCCGGGCGCGAGCCGGTGGGCTGCATCCGCGTCCGCTATTTCGCCGACTTCGCGAAAATCGAGCGGCTGGCCGTGCGCAAGGAATTCCGGACCACCCGGATGTCCTTCCAGCTGGTCCGTGCCGCGATCGAGCTTTGCCAGATGAAAGGCTATCGGCGGCTTTACGGCCATGCGCAACGGCGCCTGGTGAATTTCTGGAGCCGGTTCGGCTTTCACGAGTTCGAAGGCGGCCGCGATCTGGTCTTTTCCGATTTCGATTATGTCGAGATGGTCGCCGACATCCAGCCGCACCCCGACGCGGTGCGCATCGGCGGGGACCCCTACAAAGTGATCAGGCCCGAAGGGCGATGGCACCGGCCCGGAATTCTGGAAGAATCCGCGAGCCGTGACGTCACCCGACCATCCGTCGAAAGGTAGCCGAGGTGTCCGTCATTCAATTCCGCAATCACAGGCGCCAGGGTGAACAGCCGATCCTGGTCCTGGTCGGACTTCATCAATCGCCCCAGCCGGACCCGCTATCGCTGGAAGCGGTGTTGAGGAATTGCGAAGACCTGCTCGCATCCGCGCGCGCCGCGCATCTGCCGGTGGCGTTTGTCCGGCGGGTCGCGCCCGCGCAATCTTTTTCCCAGCCCCAGGCCTATCCGGCATGGCTGAAAGGGTTCGAGCCCAGGCGCAACGACATGGTTTTCGACGTGACCAAGGCGTCCTGCTATTCGAACATCGAATTCGCGCAGGCGATGGAATATTCCGACGGTCATTTCGCGATCGCGGGTCTGTTGGCGGAGACGACTTGTCTGGCCACCGGGATCGACGCCTGTCACCGGCATCATCGCTTCGCCTATCTCGCCGACGCGTCGGCCTGTCAGAATAACGGGACCGTTCCAGCCGCCATTTTCCACGAAGCCGTGTCGCAAGTGATGTCCAGTTATGGGGATGTGATGGAGAGTGCGGTGTGGCGAAGGTCTTTCATGCTGAGCAGAGGGGTCCGGTGACGGCGGGCCGCGCGGCGGGAGAAACAAAATGAAAAATCAGTCCGTGGAAAATTATGTCTTCGCTCTTTTCGCCACAAGCTTCCCGGAGCGGCAGGCGGCGATCGCGCGGGAGACGGATCTGATTGCCGATCTGGACGCGGATTCCATGACGATGGTGTCGCTGATCTTTTCGATCAACGAGAGGTTCGGCGTCAGCACCGATCATTTGGGAGACCTTCTTCTGAATTGCCGCACGGTGGGTGACCTGATTTCGGCCACCGAGCGGCTTCGGCGGGAATGCGTCTGATCTCAATTCGGCCGAATCCACGGCAGAAAGCGAGCAATCATGGAAATCGACCAACTGGTGCCCAGCCTTCCTACCCGGAAAGGGGCCATCATCACGCTGTTTCAGGGCAAGCCCGTCCGGCATCCTTATGCCAGGCTGGCTGACGACGTCGCCCATGCCCGTGCGCTGCTGGTTGGCTGGAACGTGAAAGCCGGAATGCGGGTCGGTATTTTCGCCCCCAATTCCTATGCCTATATCGTGTACGACCTCGCGCTGGTCGATCTGAAGGCCATCTCGGTGCCGTTTACCGATGATTTCGCGGGCCTGCTGAACCGGGACCTGATCGACAAATACGATATTTCACTGATGCTGCTGGCCAAGGGCGTGCGGCACGGTTTCGGTGACGGCGATACATTCGTGGCGCTGATCGATGCCGAGAATGGAGATGTTTCCGCGCTCCCCCGCGCGCCTTATTCGCATGGCGATGGTCGGGACGATCTTTGCCTTGCCTTCTCGTCGGGTTCGGCGGGCGGGCTTAAAGGATTGGTGATCAGCCGCAAGGGGGCGGAGCTGACTTTGCCGCCGGTGGCGGAAAGCATCAACCTCGGTCATGAAGACAGGCTTCTGCTGTTCCTGCCGATGTCGAACTTCCAGCAGCGCAACATGTATTACGCCGCCATCTGGTACGATTTCGACATCATCGTGACGGAATATACGCAGCTTTATCCCGCCATGAAGCTGCTGCAGCCCACGGTTCTGATTGCGCCGCCGATCCTCTATCAGCTAATCCATACCCGTTTTTCCGCGCCGGAATCGAAGAATTGGCGCCGGGCGTTGATCGGGGGCCTGGCGGCGCTTCCATTGGGCCGGACGCTGCGGCGCAAGATCGCGCAATTTGCTTTCCGGGAGCTTCACGCCGTCTTCGGCGGAAAGATGCGGCTTCTGATTTCCGGCATGGCGCCGCTCAACCGCAATATCATTCAATTCTTCGAGCGGGCGCAATTGCCGCTATGCGAGTCCTATGGTCTGGCCGAAACGGGGTCGCTTACCTACAGGCCGGCTTTTTCCCAAAAGCACGGCTCGGTGGGCAAGCCCCTGGCCGGCGTGCGCATTTCCTTCGAGGCGGATGGGGAGATCATCGTCCATCGCGAAAACTTCCTCACCCGCAAATACTTCCAATGCGCGCGGGGCGAGAATGAGAACACCTTCATTGCCCCCGGCCGGGTGGCTACCGGCGACATCGGGCAGCTCGATGCCGATGGCTATCTGTATCTGCTGGGGCGCAAGAAGGAGCTGATCGTGACGCCCGGCGGATACAAGGTCCATCCGGAAATGGTGGAAGGCGAGTTGAACGCCTGCGAAGATATTGTGCAGTCGGTTGTCTTCCAGAAGCCGGGCCTCGCCCATCTCACCTGCGTGGTGGTGCCGGGCCAGGACCGGTCCGACGATGCGGTGCGGCGCATTCGCCGCCATGTCGAGAGCGCCATGGCGGGCAAGAAAATCCGCATCGGCGAGGTCAAGTTGGCGGTGGAGCCTTTCTCCAAGGAGAACGGCATGCTGCGGCCCAACCTGAAATTGAACCGCAAGAACATCGCGGCGAAATACGCGGCCGCGTGACCCATCCGGGATCTAAAGCGCAACAGGTCAATCGCGCGCGGCTCAGCTCGCCAGGGCTTTGACCAGGCCGACGATATGACGCCTGAGAAGCGGATCGCCGATCGCCATGAAGCCGTGAATGAGGCTGCGCCCTTCGGGCGATTTGGTGAAGCGCGCAAGGTCTTTGCTGCTTCCCGCTGCGGGGGCATGGGGACTTTCCAGCACCATCAATTCCCCGACGGAAACGTTCAAGGCCCTTGAGATCTTGATCAGGGTGGCGGCGGAAACGCGGTTGGTCCCGTTTTCGTATTTCTGGACCTGCTGGAATGAAACGCCCAGATGCTTGCCAAGCGCGGTCTGCGAGATATTGGCGCGTTGACGGTACATTTTAAGGCGTCCACCGATAGCTTTATCAATGGAATGAGAATTGGCCTTCGGCACGATACGCCCTCAATAATAAAAGCGCCCAATACACGGCGCCACAGGCACGATATGGCCTGTTACATATCCTTGTCCATACGGGCCGGCGATTGCGGGAAGCTGTCCAGGGGCCTTCAGGCGAACAATCTGGTGATGGTGCTGGCCAGGTCGGTTTCGCTGAAAGGTTTGGCCAGCTTCGGCATTCCCTGGGCGGCGCCGGCGGGAAGTTCGGCATAGCCAGTGGCCAGAATCACCGGCAAATCGGGCCAGCGCTCTCTGATCGCCGAAATCAGCTGCATCCCGGACATTTGCGGCATGGCCTGATCTGTGATCACCAGATCCACGGGATTTTTCTCCAGAATATCAAGGGCCTCGGGTCCGGAGCGGGCCTCCAGCGCGGTATGGCCCAGATCCTCCAGCATGGCGAGCGTGTTGAACAGGACCAGCCCGTCATCATCGACGGCGAGTATTTTGAGGTGCGGCGCGGGCCTTCCTTCGGCTTGCCCGGCCGGCTCGTCCTGCAGGGATGCAGCGGCGGCGGC
>JAFECO010000097.1 GCA_018242085.1 Pseudomonadota bacterium | reverse complement strand
GCAGATTTTCGCCGCGGGGACTTTTCAAATCCGGATCGCGGGACAGGATCAGCCGGGCATCGTCATGGGCCACCGCCAGCAGTTCGCCATGTGCCGACGGATCGGCGATGCGGAATTCCTCCATGCCGCTCTGGCGCTTGCCCAAGACCTCGCCGGGGCCGCGCAGCTTCAGATCCTGTTCGGCGATGACAAAGCCGTCATCCGTCTCGCGCATGGTGGCGAGACGCGCCTTGGCGGTCTGGCCCAGCGCGCCGTGATAGACCAACATGCAGGAGGATTTGCCGGTGCCGCGGCCCACCCGGCCGCGCAATTGGTGCAGCTGGGCAAGGCCGAAGCGCTCGGCATGTTCCACCACCATGATGGTCGCTTCCGGCACATCGACACCCACTTCGATCACGGTGGTGGCGACCAGGAGCTGGGTTTCGCCGTTCTTGAAGGCGGCCATCGCGGCATCACGCTCGGCCGCTTTCATCTGTCCGTGCACCAGTCCCACCTTCACGCCCAGGACCTTTTTCAGCATCACGGCCCGTTCCTGGGCGGCAGCCAGATCGATCTTCTCGGATTCTTCCACCAGCGGGCAGACCCAATAAGCCCGGTTGCCCCGGTCCAGCGCCAGGCGCAGATGCGTGATCAAATCGTCCAGTCTTGCCGCGCTCATCACCCGGGTTTCGACCGGCTTTCGCCCCGGCGGGCGGCCGGTGATTTTGGAAACATCCATGTCGCCATAAGCGGTGAGCGCCAAGGTTCGCGGAATGGGCGTGGCGGTCATCACCAGCACGTCGGCGGGCTTGCCCTTGCTTTGCAGCTGCATGCGTTGATGGACGCCGAAGCGATGTTGTTCGTCCACCACCGCCAAGCCCAGGTCACGAAATGCGACATCTTCCGAGAAAAGCGCGTGGGTGCCGATCAGGATATCGATCTCGCCGGCGGCCAGTTTCGCCAGGGTATCCGCACGTTGGGGTCCGCGCTCACGCCCCGTCAAAGCCGTCAGCCGCACGCCTGCAGCTTCGGTATAAGGCGCCAGCGACGCGAGATGCTGGCGCACCAGTAGCTCGGTGGGCGCCATCAGCGCGCCTTGAAATCCTGCCTCGACCGCGCCCAACAAAGCCAGAAGCGCCACGACGGTCTTGCCGGAGCCGACATCGCCCTGCAGCAGGCGCAGCATCCGCTTGTCGCTGGCCATATCGGCTTCGATCTCGGCCAGCGCCGATAGCTGCCCGTCGGTCAAGGCAAAGGGCAGGGCGGCGATCGCGCGGGCCTTCAGATGGCCATCGCCGGTCACGCGCCGCCCGCCGGACTCCCGAAGTCGCGCCCGGATCAGCAGAAGCGCCAGCTGATTGGCCAGCAATTCATCATAGGCCAGGCGCTGGCGTGCCGGTGTTTCCGGCGACAGGTCGGCTTCGTTCGCGGGAGCATGTGCACTGCTCAAAGCCTCATTGAAAGGAGCGAAGTGGCGCTGTTTCAGGAAGGCGGCGTCCTGCCATTCCGGCATCGCCGGCACGCGCTCCAGAGCACCTCGCACGGCCTTGAACAATGTTTTTGGCGTCAGCCCTTCGGTCAGGCCATAGATGGCTTCATGCTGAGGCAGGGATGCGGCATCTTCGGGCGCCACCACATAGTCGGGGTGTGGCATCTGAAGCCGGTCTTTGAAGCTTTCGACTTTGCCGGAAATCAGCCGCCGCGATCCGGGCGGCAGAAGGGCCGACAGATATTTCGCATCGGCCCGAAAATAGACCAGATCCATCGCGGCTGTGTCATCGCTGACCCGTATCCTGTAGGGCTGGCTTTTCACCCGGGGCGGGACATGGTCCAGCACATGGACTTCCAAGGTGGCGATCCGCCCCGGTTCCGCCGCGATCAACTTGGGCCGGTAGGAGCGGTCCACCACGCCGACCGGCAGGTCGAAAATCAGATCCACCAGTTTCGGACCGGCCACCCTGGCGATCAGTTTTTCCAGCTTCGGTCCCACCCCGGCAAGGGTGCGGATTTCGGCAAAAAGCGGGAACAGAATCGAGGGCCGCATGGGGCCAATTTAAAGTTCCTACCCACCATTGCGCCACTGGCCGGCAAGGTCTTGATTTGGCTGCCATTGGCAAATCGGCTAGGTATCTGGCTCGCCTGCGCCATTCGCGCTACTTTTTACCGGGGTAAACTTATATAGATTCGGCGAAATTGGACGTGAGATCATCATGGCGCAGACATTCAAAGACGAAGCCCGGGACTATTTGATTCAGTCCCAAAAAATCCTGGCAACGGCAGCGGAGAGCCAGGAATTTCTGGCTCGTCTCGCAGCCATCAGCGAAGCCATCGTCAACTGCTTCAAGGCGGGCGGCAAAGTGTTGCTGGCCGGCAATGGTGGCAGTGCCGGCGATGCCCAGCATATCGCGGGAGAGTTCCTTTCCCGATTGAACTTTGATCGCAATCCTCTGGCGGCCATCGCACTCACTGTGGACACGTCGGTGCTTACGGCCATCGGCAATGATTATGGCTACGAGCAGGTCTTCGAACGCCAGGTTCATGGGCTGGGCAAGCCGGGTGACGTGTTTATCGGTATTTCGACGTCAGGCCGTTCCCCCAACATCCTCCGAGCATTGCGCAAGGCGCGCGAGCTCGGCTTGGTCACGGTCGGTTTTTGCGGTGCGCGCAAAGGTGAGATGTTGGATTTGTGCGACATCGCGCTGTGCGCGCCGTCAGAATTCACGCCACTTATCCAGCAAGTTCATATCACGTCCGCGCATATCATTTGCGGCGAAGTGGAAAAGCAGCTGTTTCGACAGAATACAAGTATCGCTGCAGCTGAATGATCAGGCTGGATATAATTTTCGGCAGAAAGTTCTTCCGGCCTTGATCTGTGTGATGCGCAGGCGCGAATTCGCTGCCAAAAACTAAATATCGGGAGCGGCGATGATTTCGCAATGCGTGATCCTGGTGGGCGGGCTCGGTACTCGCTTGGGTGAATTGACGCATGCAACACCGAAGCCGCTTCTGCCGGTGAACGGGAAGCCCTTTCTGGATCATCTGATCCAGCGCGCCGCGCGTTTCGGTTTCACCGATATCGTGCTTCTGGCCGGCTATCTGGGCGATCAGGTGCTGGCGCGCTATGCGGGCACGCAGCGCGTCGCCGGACGCGATGTACAAGTGCGCGTGGTGGTGGAGCGCGAGCCGGCAGGCACCGGTGGCGCGCTAACATATCTGGACGGCAGCGCGGACGAACATTTTCTGCTGATGAACGGTGATTCCTGGTTCGACATGGATCTGCGGGCCTTTGCGGATGCGCCGCTGATGAAACCGACCCTGGCGAAAATCGCATTGCGCCGCCTGGAAAATTTGGGCCGTTATGGGGGCGTGATCCTCGATCGCGGCCGGATTCTGGATTTTGCTGCGGCCGGCGCGGGGAATGGAGACAGCCTGATCAACGCGGGCATCTATCTGGCAGCGCGCGAGCTGATCGGCATGGTCAGGCAAATGCCCTGTTCCCTTGAGCGGGATTTATTCGTGCCAATGGCCAAGAAAGGAAGACTTTCGGGCACTCCGTTAGAGGGCGCTTTCATCGATATCGGGGTCACGGAGGATTACGCGCGCGCGGAAACGGTTCTGCGCGATAATCTTTACCGGCCGGCGGTATTCTTCGATCGCGATGGCGTGCTGAACATCGATGAAGGATATACGCATCGTCCGGATGATCTGCGCTGGAATGAGGGTGCTATTGCCGCCGTGAGGGCGGTCAACCAGGCAGGCTGGTACGCCTTTGTAGTGACCAACCAGGCTGGCGTGGGGCACGGCCATTATGGTGAAAAGGAGGTCGATATTTTTCACCGCCACATGGAGGTGGAACTGGCGAAGCAAGGCGCCCATATCGACGAATTCGTTTATTGCCCCTTTCATCCCGACGCAAAGCTGGAGGCGTATCGAAAGGACTCTACGCTGCGCAAGCCGAACCCTGGCATGATCCTTGATCTTTTGGCGCGCTGGCCCGTGGATGCGTCCCGAAGCTTTCTGGTGGGCGACCGGAACAGTGATCTTGAGGCCGCCGCTGGCGCATCCATCGGCGCGTATCTTTATTCGGGCGGGGACCTCAACCTGCTTGTGACCGAGGCGTTGAAAGAGCGCGGCACGGGCCGCTAAGGCCATTGTCCCCAACAGCCTCCGACGCTATATCCCGCGCATGGATGACAGCGAAAAAGGTGGCTCTTCGGAGAACCGCCGCAAACGGCTATTGTTTCGGGCACAACGGCGCGGCTTCAAAGAGGTCGACCTGATCTTCGGCGCCTATGCCGAGGCCGCGCTTTGGGAACTTGATGCGGCGGGCCTCGATCAATTCGAGGCCCTGCTGACCGCGCCAGACCAGGAGGTCTATGCATGGCTGCGCGGGGCCGAGCCGGTGCCGGCCGAATATGACAATCCTGTCTTTGCCGGTTTGAAAGCCGTTTGCGGCCGCAAGGGGCATGTGTGGAACGGATAGATTATCTCGCCAAGGCGGATGGACGGCTCACGATTTCGGGCGCGCCCGCCGGCTATGACGCCTGGCTGGCTGCAGAGGCGGCCCGGCGCCGGGGCGGCCTGGTCCTGTTCATCGCCAGCGACGAAGCCCAGGCGGAGGCCTTTGCCGCCGCCGTGACCTTTTTTGCGCCGGCCCTTCGCCAGCTGCCATTTCCGGCCTGGGACTGTCTTCCCTATGACCGGGTCTCGCCCAAATCCGATATCGAAAGCGCCCGGTTGGCGACCCTGGCGGCGTTGACCAAGGGCATCGAAGGGCCGGCCCTGATCGTCACCAGCATCGCGGCGGTCCTGCAGCGGGTGCCGCCGCGGGCCGCAATCGAGAAAGCCAGTTTCACCGCCAAGGTGGGGGAAGAGATCGCCCGCGATGCACTGGTCACATTCCTGGCGGGCAATGGCTATGCCAGGGCGGGCACCGTGCGCGATCCCGGCGACTTCGCCTTGCGGGGCGGCATTGTCGATCTGTGGCCGCCGGGAACCGAAGATCCGCTGCGGTTGGATTTTTTCGGCGAGACTCTGGATGCGATCCGCACATTCGATCCGATCACCCAATTGTCCCGTGACAGCGTGGCGGGGATCGAACTCTTGCCCGCCAGCGAAGCACCGCTGGACGCCGAAGCCATCAGCCGTTTTCGCGCCGGTTATGTCGCGGCCTTCGGGCCGTCGGGCGACGATCCGCTTTATGAAAGCGTCAGTGCCGGCCGCAAGGCGCAGGGCATGGAGCATTGGCTTCCGCTTTTCTACGACGGCCTCGACACGTTGTTCGATTACCTGCCGCGATGCTTGATCATGCTTGGCCATCAGGTCGAGGAAGCCAAGGCCGCCCGCATGGAGCTGGTGTCGGAATGTTACGACACCCGCGACCAGCTTCGCCGCCAGGATCCCGATGCGCGGGTGAAAGCCGTTCCCTACAAGCCGCTGAAGGTGGGCACGCTTTATTTGGATGACGGTGAGTGGAAAGCGGCGTTGGCGCGGCATCTGGTCCGCGACCTCACGCCGTTCCAGGCCCCGGAAGGTAAGACCAGCATGGATGCTGGCGGTCGGCAGGGCCGGGATTTCGCGCCCGAGCGGACAAGTGGAAGCCTCAATGTCTTTCAGGCCGCCGCGGATCATCTGCTGGCCCTGCAGAGCGGCGGTAAGCGCGTGCTGGTGGCCAGCTGGACCGATGGTTCGGCGGAACGCATGGGCGGGGTCTTGTCCGATCATGGCGTGACCGCGATCCGGCGGGTGGAGAATTGGCCGGATGCGTTGAAGCTGGATGCGCGGGCCACCGGCCTTGCCTGCCTCGGCATCGAGCACGGCTTCGAGACGCCCGATTTCGCCGTGATCAGCGAACAGGACGTGCTGGGCGACCGCATGGTGCGGGCGCAGTCCCGCCAGCGCCGCTCGCAGAATTTTCTCTCCGAAGCGTCGTCGCTCGCGCCAGGCGATCTGGTCACCCATATCGAGCATGGCGTGGGCCGCTATCTGGGCCTCAAGGCGATCGAGGCGCTGGGCGCGCCGCACGACTGCCTGGAAATCCAATATGACGGCGGCAAGCTCTTCCTGCCGGTGGAGAATATCGAGCTTCTGACCCGCTACGGTTCGGACGAAGCCGCGCAGCTGGACCGGCTGGGCGGCGCGGGCTGGCAGCAGCGCAAGGCCAAGATGAAGGAGCGGGTGCGGGCCATCGCCGCCGAGCTGATCCGCATCGCCGCCGCGCGCGAACTGAAATCCCTGCCGCCGGTCGAGCCACCGCATGGCCTCTATGATGAATTCTGCGCCCGCTTTCCCTACCAGGAGACGGAGGATCAGGAGAAAGCCATCGCCGAGGCCATCGCCGATCTGGGCAAGGGCCGGCCGATGGATCGGCTGGTGTGCGGCGATGTCGGCTTCGGCAAGACCGAGGTGGCGCTGCGCACCGCTTTCGTCGCCGCCATGGCGGGCGAACAGGTGGCGGTGGTGGTTCCGACCACTTTGCTGGCGCGGCAGCATTATCGCGGTTTCGCGGAACGCTTCGCGGGCTTTCCGCTCAAGGTGCGGCAGCTCTCCCGTTT
>JAFECO010000096.1 GCA_018242085.1 Pseudomonadota bacterium | reverse complement strand
TTGGCGCGAGCCTGGTATCGCCGTTCGGCCAAAGGCGGTGACTTCCGTGGCGCCTACAACTACGCCACCATGATCATGGCCGAAGGCTGCATCGCCGGTGCGCTGCATTGGTTCGGACGCGCGCTGTTGAGCGCTCCCGCGGCCGATCGCGACCACATGGTTACAACGCTTTTATCTCACAGGATCGGCGCGGTGCGTGCACTGGCAGCGCACGCGGTTTGAGCGCGGGTTGCGTGGCCTGAATGAAATCGGCATAAATTATGCCGGACCTTGGAAATCTTTCTTGCGCATGATGCGTTCCGGCCAAAGCACGACAACAGGAAGACCGCTTCTGTCGCGGCTTTTCTTCTTGTTCATGCTGGTCGCGTTCGCGGTCCAGGGCTTCGCCGTTCAGACACACATCCACGGCACGCCTGTCTCGCCCAACAGCAGCATCACCTCCATCACCACGCCTTCGCAGCCGGCGCCTCAGGATCCGTACGATCCCGCCAATTGCGCCCTTTGCCAGGAAATGCTGCATGCCGGCATCTATGTCGCGCCGGTGGTTGCGGATTTCATTGTCATTCTGAACGCGGTCGCTTTTGCGCCCGCCTATGCGCTCCTGCCCCATGCGGCCACCGAACGGCAGCATAGCTGGCAGGGCCGCGCGCCACCGCGCCGCTAATCCCTCCCCCTTCGTGAGCGGTTCCTGACTGGACCGCCTCTCGCCGCCTTTGCGGCAGCGATTTCTTTCCGGAGTGATTTATGCGCGTTTTCCTGCCTTCCCCATCCCGTTCCGTGAAACATGCCCTTCTGGCCGGCGCCGCAGGCGCGGCGCTTTTTTCGAGCCCCGCTTTTTCCCAGTCTCATTCGACAGAAACCGTGGTGGTCACGGCATCGCCTCTGACGGGCCATGGCGACAGCCTGGCGTCCATTTCATCGCGGGTGGATGCGACCGACATTCTGCGTTCCGGCGGCTCGACCCTGGCGGATGCCCTGGCCGATATTCCCGGCGTCAGCACCAGCGGCTTTTCGGCCGGTTCCGGCCGGCCCATCATCCGCGGCATGGATGCGAGCCGCGTGCGGGTGCTGGAAGACGGCACCTCAAGCTCCGATGCGTCCGACATCGGGCCGGATCATGGCGTACCGATCGATCCTTTGTCGGCGCGCAGCATCGAAGTGGTGCGGGGCGCGGCCACCTTGCGTTATGGCAGCCAGGCCATCGGAGGGGTGGTCAACGCCATCAACAACCGCGTGCCGACCAGCCTTGCCCTGACGCCCAGCGGCGAGATCAGCGGTGGCTACGATTCGGTTTCCGACGCGGGCCAGGTGTCGCTTCTGGGCGATGCCAGCCTGGGCAACTTCGCTTTCCACGCCGACGGGTTTTATCACAAGACCCAGGACTATGAGACGCCGCTGGGCGTGCAGGCCAATTCCTTCTTCCGCGGCGACGGCATGTCGCTGGGCTCGTCCTATTTCTTCGGCGACAGCAGCCGCGTGGGTGGCGCCGTCATCCATTATGATTCCGATTACGGCGTGCCCAGCGATATCACCCATATCGACATGCGGCAGACCAAATATCTGCTGGGCTCGTCGCTGGCGCTGGATTCCGGGCTGCTGCAGACCCTGAACATCAATGGCAGTTACGGCAATTATTCCCATGAAGAAAAGAATCCCGACGGTTCGGTCAATGCCACGTTCAAGAACAAGGAGCTGGATCTGCGGGCCGAAACCTTGCTTGGCGGCGTCGGGCCGTTCCTGAGCTCCGCAGTGGGCATCCAGGTGCAGAACCGGGCCTTCCAGGCTCTGGGCGCGGGCGCGGATTATCTTCTGCCCACCCTCACCCAGAATTATGCCGGCTTCTTCTTCACCGAGATCAAGCTGGTGGACGGGCTCCACATGGAAGGCAGCGGGCGGCTGGAATATGTGAAGATCCAAGGCACGCCCGCCTCCAATATTTTGACCGCCCGCGATTTCATGCCCGCCAGTGCGGCTTTGGGCATTCTGTGGGAAGCGAACGAGCATGTGAAAGTCGGCCTCACCGGTTCCAGCACCGGGCGCGCGCCCGCCCAGACCGAACTTTTCGCGCGGGGCGCCCATGACGGGCCGGGCACTTTCGAGACCGGCGATCCCAAGCTGCATATGGAACGCGCCAATTCGGGAGAAGCCTCGCTGCGTCTTCGCTACGCAGATTTCAGTTTCGATGGAAGCGCTTATTACACGACCTTCGACAATTACATTTATGGCGCCTTGACGGGCGCCACTTGCAGCGACGAAGGCGTTTGCGCCGTGGGCAACGGCGAAAGCCTGCGTCAGTTGAACTATACCCAGGGCGCCGCTCATTTCCGGGGGCTGGAAGGCAAGGCCTCTTATTCTCTTTGGCGGGATGGCAAAGGCGGAACGCTGAAGCTCAATTTTTTGGGCGACATGGTGCGGGCCACTTTGACCGGCGGGGTCAATGTTCCCCGCATTCCCGCCTGGCGGGCGGGCGGCGGACTTTCCTGGGAGACCGACCCGCTGGATACGGGGTTCCAGATTCTCAAGATCGGTGACCAGAACGATCCCGGCCCCTTCGACACGCCCACACAAGGCTATGTCTCGGTGGATGCCCATGTGAGCTGGCGGCCCTTCACGGACAAGAATTGGGAGTTCTCGCTGATCGGCCAGAACCTGGCGGACGAAGTGATCCGCAATCCCGCATCCTTGAACAAGGATCTGGTGGTGATGCCGGGGCGCAATATCCGCCTGGTGGCGCGGCTGGCGACCAATTAGCGGATAAAGAAGTCATTACATGCATCTAGAGGCACAAACTCATCCTCGCTCTGAACCTTTCGGAGCGAGGATGAGCTAGCCGAACAGGTCGTAGCGGGTGCCGCACACCCGCGCTTCGTGTTCCAGCAGGCGCCGCTTCAGCGGCAGTCCGCCGCCAAAGCCGGTGAGGCTGCCGTCGCTGCCGATCACCCGGTGGCAAGGCACGATCAGGGCGATGGGGTTTGCGCCATTGGCGGCGCCGACCGCCCGTGCGGCATCGGGCTGGCCGATGGTCCTGGCGACCGCGCCATAAGAGGTGGTGCGCCCGAACGGGATATCGCTGAGCGCCTTCCAGACCCGCCTGTCGAATTCCGGACCTTCGGCATTCAGCGCCAATTCAAAAACCTGGCGTTTGCCTTGCGAATATTCCCCCACCTGGCGGCGGACATCGTCCAGGGCCGTGGGATTGCGCTCGGCCTCCCGGTCAACGCGTTCTGCGCCTTCCGAGCGGAAGGCAAAGCGCAACACCCTGCCCCCGGCGTCCACCCAGGACGCGAAAAGCCCGAAGGGAGTCTCGATCGTGTCCCAGTAACGTTTCACGCCGGTTCCTTGAGGCTGGTCCACAAATGCATGGTGGCAAGGCTGCGATGGGGCGAGAATGGCGCCATCAGGCTCTTCACCTGTTCGTGATCGGGCCGTTCCGGCAGCTGATGCAGCCGCTGCAACGCGGTCGCGAGCGCGCTGTCGCCCACCGGCGCGGCATCGGCAAAGCCGCCTCGGAGCATGGTATAGCGCGCCGTCCAGGTGCCGACGCCGTGAAGCGCGGTGAGCTTTTTTTCCGCCGCCATGGCCGAGCCGCGCGGCAGGCCTTCGATGTCCAACTCGCCCTTCGCCACTTTCTCGCCCGCGCCGATCAGATAGGCCGCCTTGGAACGGGAGAAACGATGCTTGTTCAATGTGGCGACGTTCATGTCGGCCACCCGCTCCGGCGTGGGATGCGCACGCATGGTCCCGATCTTCTCGCCCGCCATGCGGATGATTTCGCTGCGCAGGCTGGAGGCGAATTTCACATTGATCTGCTGGCCGATGATGCCCCAGGCCAGACCGTCAAAGCCGGTGGGAATATTGGGCAGGCGCAAGCCCCGCCTGGGCGCCGTGAAAGCGGCATGCCGGGTTTCAAAGGGCGCCGTTTCATTGTTCAGCCCCAGCATCTTGAGCGCCGCATCGTGCAGGAAGGCCAAGCTGGAACGGCTGAGCTTGTTGTCGGCATGAACCCGGATCCAGACCCCTTCTTTTTCCAGCGACAATTCCAGGATCGCGGGACCGTCATTGGTCAAAAGCGCCTTCCAGATCCGATTGCCCTCACTGCGCTCGCACAGGCTTTCCGGATCGCGGGCGTGATAGGCCAGCACCTCCTTGGCGCGATATCCCGCCGGCAGCTGCAACAGGAAAACATTCGACAGGGCCCGATAAGCACCCGGCGTCATGCGGGTGAGCGCCAGGAACTGGCGATGGAAGACGGACTCGCTTTCAAAGCCCGCCGCATAGCCGACATCCACCACTTTGGCGTTACTGCCGAGAAGGAGTCGTGCGGCATGGTGAACCCGCTCACGGCGGAGCCATTGGGCCGGCGCCAGTTGCGCATGCTCGCGGAACAAGGCACCCAGCTTGGTCAGGCTGACCCCCGCCCCTTTTGCCAGGGCCGATGCGTCCGCAAAGTTTCCCGGCTCTGCCCGCACCCGCGCCATCAGCCCTTCGAACAAAGCGATATTCTCGTCTTCGCCCCGGTAATAGAGGTCCGGCCGGCAGCGCTTGCAGGCCCGAAGCCCCGCCGCCTGGCACTCCGCTTCCGTGCGGTAGAGGGTGACATTTTCCTTTTTCGGCGGATGGGTCGGACAGGACGGCAAGCAATAGATGCCTGTGGTGCGCACGCCGATGAGGAACTTTCCGTCGAATTTGCCGCTGCGGGCTTCTTCGCGGGTCCAGGAGAAGGGTTCGGGTAATTTCATAGGCAAAGGTTAGCGCGGCGGACTGGCCGCCACCTCCTGATTTGCACTTTGAATATTGGAACCAATTGCACAAAGAAAAAGGGCCGCCCCCACGGGCGGCCCCAATTCTTCGACGAAACGCTGGCCTATTCGGCAGCCGGAGCGGGAGCTTCCAGCGCCGCGACGGGCTGCTGCGCCGCCGCTTCCGCCTGGATCGCCTTGTCGCGTTCCGTTGCGATATGGCGCAGACGCGCGATGGCGCCGCCGGTACCGGCCGGAATGAGACGTCCGACAATGACGTTCTCCTTCAGGCCTTCCAGCATATCGACCTTGCCATTGACCGCCGCGTCGGTGAGGACGCGGGTGGTTTCCTGGAAGGATGCCGCCGAGAACACCGAACGGGTCTGGAGCGACGCCTTGGTGATACCCAAAAGGATCGCCCGTCCGTCCGCGCCTTTGCGGCCTTCGGTCTCCGCCTTCTTGTTGGCCTCTTCCAGTTCCGCCGCATCGACATGCTCGCCCGCGATCAGGGTGGTTTCGCCACCCTCGGTGATCTCGAGCTTCTGCATCATCTGGCGGCAGATCACTTCGATATGCTTGTCGTTGATCTTCACGCCCTGCAGGCGATAGACGTCCTGGATTTCCTTGACGAGATAGGTCGCCAATTCTTCCATGCCCTTGATCCGCAGGATGTCGTGCGGGCTGGGATTGCCTTCGACGATGTAATCGCCCTTCTCGACATAATCGCCCTCGCGCACGCTGATATGCTTGCCCTTGGGGATCAGATACTCGGTCGGTTCGATCTTGTCCGACTTGGGCTTCACGATCACGCGGCGCTTGTTCTTATAGTCCTTGCCGAACTCGACGAAGCCGTCGGTTTCCGCCAGAACGGCCGCTTCCTTCGGCTTGCGGGCTTCGAACAGCTCCGCCACGCGCGGCAAACCGCCCGTGATGTCGCGTGTCTTGGCGCCTTCCGTGGGAATACGGGCCAGAACGTCGCCGGCGCGGACTTCCGAGCCGTCTTCCACCGACAGAATGGCATCGGCGGAAACCGCGTAACGCGCTTCGCCGCCAGCAGCCAGCTGGATGACCTTGCCCTTCTTGTCCACGATCGCGATGGTCGGTCTGAGGTCGGGCGCGTTCTTGGAGCCCGTGCCGCGGCTGTCCATTACCACCTTGTTGGAAACGCCGGTCTTTTCGTCCGACACTTCGCGCAAGGTGATGCCGAATGTCAGGTCCTCATACTTCACGATGCCTTCGACATCGGTCAGCACGGGCAGCGCATTCGGATTCCATTCCGCCAGGCGGTCGCCGCGCTTGACGGTGGCGCCTTCGTCCACCTTCAGGCGCGCGCCGTAAACGATGCGGGAAGTCGCCCGTTCCTGGCCCTTATTGTCGGTGATCACGATCTGCATGTTGCGGCCCATCGCGATCAGCTCACCGTCGGAGTTCTTGACGATGTTCCTGTTCACGATGCGGATCTTGCCGTCGTAAGACGCCTCGATCTTGGACTGGCCCGCCACCTGCGCCGCGCCACCAATGTGGAAGGTACGCATGGTGAGCTGGGTGCCCGGCTCGCCGATCGATTGGGCAGCAATGACGCCCACCGCTTCGCCGATATTGACCGAGGTACCGCGCGCCAGATCGCGGCCATAGCACTTGCCGCAGACGCCTTCCGGCAGCTCGCAAGTGAGGACCGAACGGACGCGCACCTTCTGGACATGCGCGCTTTCGATCTTCTCGGCCAGATCCTCGGTGACTTCCTTGCCGCGCTTGACGATCACGTCGCCCGAATCCGGGTGCTTGATGTCTTCGGCCGCGGT
>JAFECO010000095.1 GCA_018242085.1 Pseudomonadota bacterium | reverse complement strand
GGGGCCGCCTGCTTGGGCCATGTCGGGACGGCCGCCGCCGCCCTTGCCGCCCAACGCTTCGGCCCCCAGGCGCACCAGATCGACCGCGCTGATGCGCGATGTGAGATCGTCGGTGACGCCCGCCACCAGCGAAACCTTGCCGTCCGCCGCCGCCACAAAGGCGACCACGCCCGAACCGATCTTCGCCTTGGCTTCGTCCGCCAGGCCCTTCAAGTCTTTCGGCGCCACGCCTTCGATGCTGCGCAGCACGGCCTTGATGCCGGCAATGGTCTTGACCCCGTCATCGCCGCCCGATTTGGCGGGCCCCGCCAGGGCCAGCGCCTTCTTCGCATCGGCCAGTTCGCGTTCCAGGCGGCGGCGCTCGTCGGCCAGGGCCGCGACCCGGCCGGGCAGATCGCCCGCATTGGTCTTGAGCGCGGCGGCGGCTTCGCGCGCCAGTTCCGCCTGGTGCGACAGATAACGGCGCGCGCCTTCGGAGGTGAGCGCCTCGATGCGGCGCACGCCAGCGGCCACCGCGCTTTCCGACAAGATGGTGAAGATGCCGATATCGCCCAAGCGGCGCACATGCGTGCCGCCGCACAGTTCGACGGAATAAGCTTTCGTATCGTCGAGATCGTCGCCCCCCACTTCCCTGCCCATACTCAGCACGCGCACTTCGTCGCCGTATTTTTCGCCGAACAAGGCTTCGGCGCCCGCCGCGATCGCCTGATCGGTGGGCATCAGCCGGGTCGAGGTGTCGGAATTCTGGCGGATGATTTCATTCACTTGCGCTTCGATCCGCGCCAGCTCTTCCGCCGTCACCGGCTTGGGGTGGGAGAAATCGAACCGCAGCCGTTCCGCCGACACCAGCGAACCTTTCTGGCTGACATGGCCGCCCAGCACCCGCTTCAACGCGGCATGCAGAAGATGGGTGGCGGAATGGTTGGCGCGGGTGGCCCTGCGGCGCTCGCGATCCACTTTCAGGTCGACGCCATCGCCCACCGACAAAGTGCCGCGCGTGACTTCGACCACATGCACATGCATGGAGCCCAGCTTTTTCAGCGTGTCCGTGACTTTGCCGTCCGCCTTGGGCGACAGCATCAGGCCGGTATCGCCCGCCTGGCCGCCGGATTCCGCATAGAAAGGCGTCTGGTTGGCGAGGATCTGCACGGTGTCGCCGGCGGCGGCGCTTTGCACGCGCTGACCGTCCTTGAGGATGGCCAGGATCTGGCCTTCCGCTTCCTCGGTGTCATAGCCCAGAAATTCCGTGCGGCCGACTTCATCGAAGATGGCGAACCATTGCGCGTCGCTGGCCGCTTCGCCCGAACCGGCCCAGCTGGCCCTGGCATCGGCGCGCTGCTTTTCCATGGCGAAGGTGAAGCCGTCCTGGTCCACCGCGATGCCCCGCGCGCGCAGCGATTCCTGCGTCAGGTCCAGCGGGAAGCCATAGGTATCATAGAGCTTGAACGCGACATCGCCGGTGAGGCGGTCGCCGTCCTTCATGCCGATGGTGGCTTCGTCCAGCAGCTTCAAGCCGCGCGCCAGGGTTTCGCGGAAGCGGATTTCCTCCAGCTTCAAGGTCTCGGCGATCAGGGCTTCGGCCCGCTTCAGTTCGGGATAGGCCGCGCCCATCTCGGCCACCAGGGTCGGCACCAGGCGGTGCATCAACGGTTCCTTGGTGCCCAGAAGATGCGCGTGACGCATGCCGCGGCGCATGATCCGGCGCAGCACATAGCCGCGCCCTTCGTTGGACGGCAGCACACCGTCCGCGATCAGGAAGGAGGTCGAGCGCAGATGATCGGCGATGATGCGGTGGCTGAACACGGCGTCGCCGTCGCTTTTGGCGCCGGAAGTATCGACCGACGCCGCGATCAGATGGCGGAACAGATCGGTCTCGAAATTGCTCTGCACGCCCTGGAGCACGGTGGAGATGCGCTCCAGCCCCATGCCCGTGTCGATGGACGGTTTGGGCAGTTTGAGACGGGTCTCCTTGTCCACCTGCTCATACTGCATGAAGACCAGGTTCCAGACTTCGACGAAACGGTCGCCATCTTCTTCCGGGCTGCCGGGCGGGCCGCCCCACACGCTTTCGCCGTGATCGTAGAAGATTTCCGAGCAGGGGCCGCAGGGACCGGTATCGCCCATCGACCAGAAATTGGCGTTGGTGCCGATGCGGATGATCCGCTGATCGGGCAGGCCCGCGATCTTGCCCCACAGGCCGAAGGCTTCGTCGTCATCGGCATAGACCGTGACGCTGAGCTTTTCCTTGGGCAGGCCTAAGTCGCGGGTGAGAAATTCCCAGGCGAATTTGATCGCGTCTTCCTTGAAATAATCGCCGAAGGAGAAATTGCCCAGCATCTCGAAGAAGGTGAGATGGCGGGCGGTATAGCCCACATTGTCGAGGTCGTTATGCTTGCCGCCGGCGCGCACGCATTTCTGCGCCGTGGTGGCGCGCACATAGGGCCGCTTCTCCGCGCCCGTGAAGATGTTCTTGAACTGCACCATGCCCGCATTGGTGAAGAGCAGGGTGGGGTCGTTGCGCGGCACGAGCGGCGAGGACGCCACCTTGGCGTGCCCGTTGGCGGCGAAATAATCCAGGAAGCTGGAGCGGACGTCGGAGAGGCTTTTCATGGGTTTAGCTTGTAGCGGGCGGCCGAAATCTTGTCATCCCAAAGCGCGGCATGGCCGCCCCGCCACCCCTGCCAGGCGCGGTGTGCGGAAAAACAGAAGGCGCCCCTTTCGGGAGCGCCAGGAGCGTCGGCGTGGCCCATAGCGGCAGCGTATGGGCGAGCGACCAAATAAAAAACAGAAGGCGCCCCGTTTCCGGGGCGCCTTCTGCCGAGGAGTCACATCCGACTGCGAAACGGAAATGACTCGAACTGGTTAGGAGGCTAGTCCTCCTCGGCGTCCGCCTTTTCCTCGTCCCCATGGGCGAGGGTCTGGCCGATCTGGCCCGCCGCCGACCGGATCGCCTGCTCGATGCTCTGGGCGATGTCGGCATTGGCCGCCAGGAAGGTCTTGGCGGCTTCGCGGCCCTGGCCGATGCGGGAACCGTCATAGGAGTACCAAGAGCCCGACTTCTCCACGATCCCGGCCTTTACGCCCAGATCGATCAGCTCGCCGGTCTTGGAGACGCCCTGCCCATACATGATGTCGAACTCGACCTGTTTGAAGGGGGGCGCGACCTTGTTCTTGACCACTTTGACGCGGGTCTGATTGCCCACCACTTCGTCGCGGTCCTTGATCGCGCCGATGCGGCGGATGTCCAGCCGGACCGAAGAATAGAATTTCAGGGCATTGCCGCCGGTGGTGGTTTCCGGGTTGCCGAACATGATGCCGATCTTCATGCGGATCTGGTTGATGAAGATCACGATGGTGTTCGACTTGGAAATCGAGGCCGTCAGCTTGCGCAGGGCCTGGCTCATCAGGCGGGCCTGCAGGCCGGGGAGCGAATCCCCCATCTCGCCTTCCAGTTCCGCCTTGGGGGTGAGCGCCGCCACGGAGTCGATCACCACAATGTCCACGCCGCCGGAGCGCACCAGGGTGTCGGTGATTTCCAGGGCCTGTTCGCCCGTGTCGGGCTGGGAGATCAGCATCTCGTCGATATCGACGCCCAGCTTGCGGGCATAAACGGGGTCGAGCGCATGCTCGGCATCGACATAGGCGGCGATGCCGCCCTTCTTCTGGGCTTCGGCCACAACATGCAGGGCCAGGGTGGTCTTGCCCGAGGATTCCGGGCCGTAAATCTCGATCACGCGGCCGCGGGGCAATCCGCCGATGCCCAGCGCGATGTCCAGGCCCAGGGAGCCGGTCGAGACCGCATCCGCCGCCACGCCCAGATCGCGGCTGCCCAGCTTCATCACCGAGCCCTTGCCGAAGGCGCGATCGATCTGGCTCAGCGCCGCTTCCAGCGCCCGCTTGCGATCACCATTGTCTTCCTTGCCGACCACCCGTAACGCCGCCTGTGACATGCCTGTCTCCCGGTTATTTCACAGCGCCGGTCGATCCCCAAGTGAATCCCTAGCGACACTGGAATGCACCGAAGGTACATGCTTTGTTCTCATTTGCAAGATACTGACTAAAGCTATGTTCTGGCTAAAAAATACAAGATATTGTTCCTGTGACGTTCTCAACGGGGAACTTTTGCCCGGGCCTGGCGGGAATCGGCCGGCGCGCCATCGTTCCCGGCCCTGATTCCCCCGCCCGCCCGAAGGGGTATCCGGGGGCCGCGAATCCGTTAAATTCCAAGCCATGGCACATCTCTTCTCGTACGGAACCTTGCAGCAGCCCGGCGTGCAGATGGCGTCTTTCGGGCGGCTGCTCAAAGGCACGCCCGATGCCCTGCCCGGCTGGAAACGCGAAATGATCGAAATCACCGATGCGGCCGTCTTCGCCCAAAGCGGCGAGCGGTTTCATCCCATCGTGGTGCCGGGAGAAAAATCCGACGAAGTGCCCGGCATGGTGTTCGAAGTCACTGATCAGGACTTGGCCGCCACCGACAGCTATGAAGTCGCCGATTACAAGCGCATCGCTGTGCGGCTGAAATCCGGGATCGAAGCCTGGGCGTATGTCTGCGCTCAATAGAGCGCACCAATACCTACTGCAGCGACATGCCGCCGAAAATCGTCATGCATTGTTGAAAGCTGCGGGTGAAGACACCCTGCTGCGTCGGGGCGTCGAACGGATTGCGCTCCGAATCCTGCCGGGCCACCGCCGCGCAGAATGCATTATTGCCGGCGGCCGGGGCCGTCCGCGCGGTTTGCGCCGGCACCGGCGCCGCTTTGGCCGCCGCGACAGGCGCGGGCTCGTTATCGTCCAGTCCCACAAAGCTCATGCCGCGAGACCAGTCGCTGTCGGAACAGGCGCTGAGGGCGAAGGTTGCGGCGAGGGCGACGGCAAGGCGGATTTTCATGGCCGCGAATGTAGCCGTCCCAGGAAAAGGCGCAAGCAATTCAGTGCGGCGCGGCGCCGGACAGGACTTCCTTGACCTTGGCGGCCAGCTGCTTGAGCCCGAACGGCTTGGGCAGGAAATGCAGGTCCGAGGCGTTTTCGTCGTTGCGGCGGAACGCTTCCTCGGCATAGCCCGACATGAAGATGACAGGCAGGTGGGGCTTCAATCCCTTCACATGACGCACCATGGTGGGCCCGTCCATGTTGGGCATCACCACATCGGTGACCAAGAGATGAATGTCGTGGCCGCCCGCCTTGACGATCTCCAGGGCCTCTTCGCCGCCGCCTGCCTCTAGGACATTATAGCCGCGCATGCGCAGCGCCCGCGCCGCGAAGCTGCGCACCGCTTCTTCGTCTTCGACCAGAAGGATCGTGTCCTGGCCGGTGACATCGCGAGGCGCGGCGGTTGCGGCAACTTCGGCCACCGGCGCGTTCGCATCGACGCGGTGGCGGGGCAGATAGATCTTGAAGCTGGCGCCATGCCCGATCTCGCTGTCCACGGTGATGAAACCGCCCGTCTGCTTGACGATGCCATAGACGGTGGCAAGACCCAGACCGGTGCCCTGTCCCACCGGCTTGGTGGTGAAGAAGGGATCGAAAATCTTGCTGAGATTTTCTCTGGAGATGCCCGTGCCGGTATCGGCGACTTCGATGCGGACATATTCGCCCGCCGGCATGATGGCGGTGCCCAACGCTTCGGGCTGCTGCACCATATCGTTGGCGGTGGCGATGGTGATCGTGCCGCCGCCCGGCATGGCGTCGCGGGCATTGACCACCAGATTGATGATGGCGTTGGAAAGCTGGGTCTCGTCGGCATGAACCGGCCAAAGATCGGGACCGTTCTGAACCTTGAGCTCGATGCCTTCGCGCAGCAAGCGGCGCAGCATTTGCGCCAGCTCGGTGGTCATGTCGGCCAGCGCCAGCACTTTTGGCTGCATGGTCTGCTTGCGGCTGAAAGCCAGAAGCTGGCCCACCAGGCTGGCCGCGCGCATCGCGTTCTGATGGACTTCGTTGATTTCCTTGAACGACGGATCGCCCGCCGGATGGCGCATCAGCAGAAATTCGCTGTTGCCGATGATCACGGTGAGAAGGTTGTTGAAGTCGTGCGCCACGCCGCCCGCCAACTGGCCGACCGCCTGCAATTTCTGGGACTGGGCGAATTTGACTTCCAGCGCCTTCTGTTCGGACACGTCCGCCAGATAAAGCACGGCGCCGTCCGGCATGGGCTGGGCGGAGAGTTCCGCCATCCGCTCGCCCAGGCGCAATTCCAGCGGCCGGCCCGCCCCTTCACCCCGCGCCGTCGACGTGATCAGCACTCGCAGAGCGGCGCGGTCGGCCTGGTCCACCAGGTCGGTGGCGTCGCGGCCGGCAAGGGGGCCGGCGGCGGCGAAGAATTTCGCGAACAGGGGATTGGCGTCGCGGATGATCCCGTTTGCATCGGCAAAGGCCACGCCCATCGGCGCATTGAGCAGAAGCGCGCTCATGGCATGGTCGATGGCGGGTGCTGCTGCGGGCGCCGCCGGTGCTTTGGGCGCGGTCCGCAGATCGCCCGTGGCGGGTGTCGCTTCGGGGGCCGGCGCGGCCACAGGCTGGGGCGTTGCGGCCAGGCGCGGGGTGAACCACCACACGGTCCGCTGGTCTTTCATCGGGCGCACGGCGGC
>JAFECO010000094.1 GCA_018242085.1 Pseudomonadota bacterium | reverse complement strand
CCGCGCGTCCGCCGTTTCGTGACGCCGCGATTTCTCAAGCGCCATCGCGTGCGCCAGATGGCGCGGCATCACTTCGCGGCGGCCGGTGCGCGCCTTTCCAAAGCCGAGCCGCATATCCTGATTTATGCCTCCCTACATGACCGGCAAGTGGAGTTGGTGGCGCACCGGGCCATCCACGAAGCGGTGGGCGAGGGGCCCTGGAACGCGGCGGTGGCGGCAGTGATTGCCGGGATGAAGACGGGAAAACCCGCGGACGGCTACATCCAAGCCATCGACATCTGCGGCAAAGCCCTTGCCATGCATTTCCCGCCGAACGGCTCTCCCAAGAATGCCTTTTCCAACAGCGTTCTGGAAACCTGACAGGCGCGCTATCCTCCCGGCCTGTTGAAGGGGGAAATCATGTCGCTCACCCACTGGCTGGCGTTTCTGGTTGCATCCAATCTGCTGCTCGCCATACCGGGCCCCACGGTGCTGGTGGTGGTGTCTTATGCGCTGGGCCATGGCCGCCGGCCGGCCGCCGCCGTGGTGGCGGGCGTGACCTTGGGCGATTTCACCGCCATGACCTGTTCGATGCTGGGCCTGGGCGCAATCCTGGCGGCGTCGGCCTTTGTCTTTACCGGATTGCGCTGGCTGGGCGGCCTCTATCTGATCTATCTGGGATACAAGCTGTGGCGCGCGCCAGCCGTGACGCCGGACGCTGCGGCGCCGGCGTTGTCGCTGAAGCGCATTTTCGCGCATGCCTTTGCGGTGACGGCGCTCAATCCCAAGAGCATCATCTTCTTCATCGCCTTCGTGCCCCAGTTCATCGATACCGCGCGTCCTTTCGCGCCGCAGGTCGCGATCCTGGAAGCGACATTCGTGATCATGGCGGGTTTCAATGCCGCGCTTTACGGCTGGCTGGCATCCAAAGCGCGCGAGAAACTGAAGAACCCGCGCGTTCAACGCGTCGTCAATCGCACCGGCGGCGGCGTCCTGATGGGGGCGGGCGTTTTGGCGCTGGGGTGGCGGAATAGCTGATTCGTTTATGGTTTCGCGAAGGAACTTCCGCAGCCATTTGTAACAATCCGCAACCATTTTCCGCCGGCCGCCGTTACCTTTTCGCAGATCACGATGGAACGGCCCATGACCAGGCAATCCATGCTTTTCAGCGTCCTGGCGATCAGCCTGGCAGTGATGTCCCTGTCGATGGCCCCGAGACCTCTTGCGCCGGTTTCATCTGAGGCAATAGTGGCGTCCGCGAGCCCACTGCATTCGCTGACGGGCGTGGCGTTCCATTCGATGTCGATCGGGTATTGAAACGATCGGCCGGTCTATGCGGCAAAATCTGGTGCCGGCTACAGGACTCGAACCTGTGACCCCCTGATTACAAATCAGGTGCTCTACCAACTGAGCTAAGCCGGCGTTCGGCAGATCAATACCCGATGCGCCGGGTTCGTCAATCCGGCCGAAAATGCGCCTTTGTAGGCGCCAAGGACCTGAGGCGCCGGTCCTTTCGTCCCGCCGGCCCGCCCCCTCGCTTCCCGGCTCGTCCCCTTGTATGAGGGGGCGGCCGCCACCGAAGCACAGCAATATTGCCATGAAACGCGTTCTGATCTCCTCCGCCATCCCGTCCGTCAACGGCGTCAAGCATCTGGGCAATTTGGTGGGCTCGATGCTGCCCGCGGACATCTTCGCCCGGTTCTGCCGTGCGCGGGGCTATGACACGATGGCGGTCTGCGCCACCGACGAGCATGGCGCGCCCATCGAACTGGCGGCGCTGGAAGAAGGCGTGCCGGTGGCCGACTATTGCGCCAAGTGGCACCAGGTTCAGCGCGATCTGGGCGAGAAGTTCGGCCTGAGCTGGGACAATTTCGGGCGGTCCTCGTCCAGCCAGAACCGCGAGCTGACCCTGCATTTCGCCCGCCAGCTGTGGAAGAACGGGCTCTTGGAATTGCGCACCACCAAACAAGCCTATTCCGCCACCGACGGGCGCTTTCTGCCCGACCGTTATGTGATCGGCACGTGTCCGCATTGCGGCTATGACCGGGCGCGGGGCGATCAATGCGAGAATTGCACCCGCATCCTGGATCCCATCGATCTGATCAATCCCCGTTCGGCGGTGTCGGGGGCGCATGACATCGAGATCCGGGACTCCACGCATCTGTTTCTCAAGCAGTCCCAATTCAGCGATCAGCTGCGCAGCTGGATCGACAGCCACAAGCAGGAATGGCCCCTGATCGTCACTTCCATCGCCTATAAATGGCTGGATGAGGGGCTGCAGGATCGCGGCATCACCCGCGACCTGGAATGGGGCTTTCCCGTGCCGGACGACATCGCGGACGGCAAGCTCAAGGGCAAAGTCTTCTATGTCTGGTTCGATGCGCCCATCGAATATATCGCTGCCACCAAGGAATGGGCTGACAAAAATGGCAAGGGCGATGCCTGGCGCAGCTGGTGGTTCGGCGAGGAAGCCAAGGACGTCACTTATTGGGAATTCATGGGCAAGGACAATGTGCCCTTCCACACCATCATCTTTCCCGCGATGATCATGGGCACGGGCGAGCCCTGGAAGAAGGTGGATCGCCTCAAGGGTTTCAATTATCTCAACTATGACGGTGGCAAATTCTCCACCTCCCAGCATCGCGGCATTTTCATGGACACCGCGCTGGAAGTCGCGCCCGCCGATTACTGGCGTTATTACCTGACCGCCAACGCCCCGGAAGGCTCTGATTCCAATTTCACCTGGGAGCAGTTCGCCGGCACGGTGAATAAAGACCTGGCGGATGTGCTGGGCAATTTCGTCAACCGTGTGACGAAATTCTGCGCCGCGCGTTTCGACGGCAAGGTGCCGGGCGAGGGCACTTATGGCGAGGAAGAGCATGCCCTGATCGCCGAACTGGATCGCCGTGTCGCTCAGTATACGGATTATCTCGAAGCCGCGGAATTCCGCAAGGCGATGGGCGAGCTGCGCGCGATCTGGGTGGCGGGCAATGAATATCTCACCAAGGCCGCGCCCTGGACCCATATCAAGACCGACCGCGACCGGGCGGCCGTGGGCGTGCGCATGGGGCTGAATTTGGTCCACCAATTCGCGCATCTCGCCTGGCCGGTGATGCCGGTGATGGCGAAGAAGATCCACGAAGCGATCCAGCCCATCGCCGGCGACGGCGCCATCATTCCCTGGCCGGACCGGTCCATGGCGGAAGCACTGGATGAACTCGAGCCGGGCCAGCCGATCAGCCCGCCGGATGTTCTGGTGGCCAAGATCGCGGACGAGCAGGTCGCGGAGTGGAAGCTGCGGTTCGGTGGGTCGACATCCGGCGCGCCCTAGCGCGCGAGCAGGTCCTGTGGACCTGCGAGAGGATGTCGACGCGGCGAGCTTGAGCGAGCCGCCGGAGGAATAGATACGCGAGGTTTGCAGTGCATGCGCCGCTTTACGCTGGCGTTTGCGCGCTCAATCGTTCCCAGCCATTGGCGCCCAAGGCTTCCAGCGGCGTGAAGCGGGATTTGTAGTCCATCTTCTCGGAATCGCGCACCCAATAGCCCAGATAGACGTAAGGAAGGCCCCGCGCCTTCGCCGCTTCGACATGATCCAGGATCATGTGGGTGCCGAGGCTGCGGGCATCCTCGCCCGGATGGAAGAAGGAATAGACCATCGACAGGCCGTCGCGCAGCACATCGCTCAGGGCCGCCGCCAATAGCGTGCCATCGGGCCGCCGGTATTCCACGATATGGGTGTTGACCGGCGTTTCCTCGACCATGGCGACATAGTCGAACAGGCCCATGTCGCTCATGCCGCCGCCCGAATGGCGCGAATCCAGGTAAGTGCGCAGAAGCGCGAACTGTTCCCGCGTCGCTTCCGCCGGAACCGCGGCGCGCACCAGATCCGTGTTGCGGCGGCCGATGCGTTTCTGGCTGCGGCTGGGAGCGAATTCGCTGGCCACGATGCGCACCGAGACGCAGGCATTGCAGCCTTCGCAGGCAGGGCGATAGGCGATGGACTGGCTGCGGCGGAAGCCGGAATGGGTGAGCGCTTCGGAAAGCGGCTGGGCCAGGGTGCCCGTCAGGCGGGCGAAGACTTTGCGCTCCACCCGGCCCGGCAGATAGGGGCAAGGCCCCCCAGGCGTGAGGAAAAACTGCGGAACGCGTGTGTTGCGCTGGTCGGTCACGAGTCAATTATGACGGCGCGCGACCGCCGCGCAAGAAAATACCCTTGTCAAAGTTTATGGGTGTGGGCGGTTTCCGGCGTTTTACAAGGTATGTCCGGGCGGGGCGGGGGGCGCCTCGCGCAAAAGGACAATCGACAGCCTGCGGTTGGCCGAGGCGCTGGGGTCTTCCGGCAAAAGCGGTTCGGACGCGGCCTTGCCCGCCACCTCATAGATTCGATCCGAGCCCAGGCCGCCGGCCTGCAGCAGGGCGCGGGCGGCATTCGCCCGTGCCGACGACAACTCCCAGGCCGCGCCGTCGGCGGATGCGTCATTGCCGCCGGTATGGCCGCTGATCGAAACGCGGTTGGGCAACGTGTCGATCACCTGGCCCACCGCCGCGAGCAGCTTCTTGGTATAGGGCATCGGCTCGTTGCTGCCCTGCTGGAACATCGGCCGGCCATCCTGATCGACCAACTGGATGCGCAATCCCTGGGGCGTCTGCTCCAGCATCACCTGATGAGACAGGTTGGCGATGTCGGGATTGTTCTGGATGGATTGGCGGATGGCTTCGGCGGCATGGGCAAATTCCCCATCCTGGGCCTTGCTGACATTGGAGGCGCTGCTGTTCTGGTCGACCCCGCTGGCGCCGCCCGCCGTTCCGCTGGCAAGCGATTTCACCGGCGATGCGGGCGAGGGGGGCGATTGCTTCTGCATCACCGATTGGGCGCCGCCGGCATGAGCCGATTCTTCACCCATCACCTTGCCGCCCAGGACGCCGCCCGATCCGGAGACGGTTTGGGCGATCGATTGGGGCGCGAAATAGTCGGCGATGCCCCGCTTCTGTTCCGGCGTGGTGGTGTTGATCAGCCACATCAGAAGGAAGAAGGCCATCATCGCGGTCACGAAGTCCGCATAGGCAACCTTCCAGGCGCCGCCGTGATGGCCGCCATGCCCGCCTTTTTTGATGCGTTTGATAATGACCGTACCGTCGGCCATGCTCCACCACCCAATCGACCCGGCCGGAGCGGTCTTTTGCCGTCCCTGTACCGGAAATACCCGGCCGCGATCATGCACGGCCCGGCTTAACCGAGTATGAAGCGGGGCCTGATTGGGGTTAGCTTATGCCGATGGATTCCCGCGCTTTTCGTGATGCCCTGGGCCGTTTTCCCACCGGCGTGGCCGTGGTCACGGCGGCCGGGGCCGACAGCCATTTCGGCATTACGGTTAATTCCTTCACCTCGGTTTCGCTCGATCCGCCGCTCCTCCTGTGGTGCATGGACCGCCGCTCCCGCCGCCATGACGTTTTCGCGAAAGCTGCGGGCTTCACGGTCAGTATTCTTGGTACGGATCATAAGGACGTGTCGTCGCGGCTGGCCCGGCCGGGCGAACATTCCCTCGATGACATTGCGCTGATCGAAACCGAACTCGGGCCCCCGGCATTGGCGGACTCGCTGGCGATCTTCGAATGCGCCGTGGAGAAGAAAATAGAGGCGGGGGACCACACGATTCTGCTGGGCCGGGTGTTGCGCTTTTCCTGCCCGTCGGCATCCGCGCCGCTGGTTTTTTTCCGTGGCAAATATAGCGCGCTCGATCAGAACAGCTGAATTCACAGGTTATTGTTTTTGCGTAATTCTGCGATTTCCGCCGCGCCCGTTCTGCTGTCACATCACTGTCATGCAACCGTCATCGTCCTGTAGCCGCCCGCTGCGATGGAGCCACCGCGCGAATTTGCGCAGGCACTTCAAAGGGACGTTGGACGAAAATGGGGAAATTTGGATTGATGGCCGGCACGGCCGCCATCGCGCTGCTCACGGCTGCCGGCGCACAGGCTGCGGTCGCCAACAACGATACCGCCGCCGGCAAGGATAACGGCGCCGCCACTGTCGTCGAAGCCCGTGTCCAAATGGCGCAGAACGCCATGCCTTCGCAGGGCAGCTCCAGCTCGACCGCCGATCTGGAAGCCCGCGTCCGCGCGCTGGAAGAATCGCTGGCCGCCCGCGACGAGCGTGCCCAGACGGATCGCACGCGCCTCTCGACCCTGGAACAGCAATACAATTATGCCTCCTGGACGTTCGACAATGGCCGCCCGGTGATCGCGACCGGCGACGGCCGCTTCACCATGGGGGTTCGTGTCCGCTTCCAGTCCGACTTCGCCGGCTTCAGCCAGGACGCGACCCATCCTGCCGGCTTTGCCGGTCCGTCGGACCTGTCGAGCGGCGCGGTGGTCCGCCGCGCCTATTTCGGCGTGGAAGGCAAGGCCTATAATGATTTCGCCTATGAATTCCGCCTGAACGCCGGCGGCTCCAATGGCGGCAGCAACGGTTCTTCGGGCGGCGTCACCGCCGGCGAAGGCGATCCGCTGCTCAACAAGGCGGTGGTGACCTATACCGGCATCCCGAACTTGCATTTCAATGTGGGCGTCATCGAACCCGCCTTCATGTTCGAAGGCACCACATCTTCCGCTTCGCTGATGTTCCTGGAGCGTCCGGAAATCGACAATATCGCGGCCGATGTCTTTGGCGCCGGCGACTCGCGGCGCGGCATTGAAATCGGCTGGGCCAAGACCGA
>JAFECO010000093.1 GCA_018242085.1 Pseudomonadota bacterium | reverse complement strand
CTGTTCCGCGAGGATCTCTATTACCGTCTGAATGTCGTGCCGCTGCGCCTGCCGCCGCTGCGCGAGCGGGTCGAGGATATCGGCGATCTGGTGCGCCATTTCCTGCGCAAGGCGGAGAATGAAGGACTGCCGGCCAAGACGCTGGACCGCGACGCGCTGGAAATTTTGCGCCGGCATCGCTGGCCGGGCAATGTGCGTGAATTGGAGAATCTGGTGCGCCGCCTGGCGGTGCTGCATTCCGGTGATTCCATTCCGGCCGCGGCCATTGCCGGCGAGCTCAAGGAGCCGGTGCGGGTGGTGGCGGCGGAAGAGCCGAACGAAGAATTGCCGCTGGGCGCATCGGTCGAGCAATTCCTCACCCGCTATTTCCTCAGCCACGGCGACCGGTTGCCGGCGCCGGGCGTCTATGACCGCATCATCCAGGAAGTCGAGCGGCCGCTGATTTCCATCTGCCTGGCGGCGACGCGGGGCAACCAGATCCGGGCCGCCCAGCTTCTGGGCCTCAACCGGAACACCCTGCGCAAGAAGATCCGCGACCTGGAGCTGGAAGTTATCAAGGGGCTGCGGGCCGAATAGGCCCGGAGCGGCGCAGCGCGGCGAGCGTCAGCGTAGCAGCCGCGGGAGCCTGGACTTCGCGCCGAGTAGGCGCGGCGGCTAGCGACAGCGTCGTGCCGCGCGCAGGGCTGCGAGCGGCAGCGTAGCAGCAGCCCGAGCCAGGGATCGCCCGAAAAGCTCTTCGACCGCGGCGTGCAGCAGGCCGCAAAACCGCCGGTTTCCCGGGCCGTTGCAGAATTACATCGCTGCATTCTTGCAACAGGCATTGCTGTGGCTACAATGTCGCAAATTTGACGCCGGACCTTAACCACAGCGACGGATGCCTCTCATCAGAAGCAGGACCCCACTCAGTCAATGGCGCGAACTCCTTCGGGTGGTCTCCCGCCCGTCGCGGCTCGCCTTGGGCGTGGGGATCCTGGCTGCGGCATCCGGCGCCATCACCTATGCCATCCTGTCGGGCTTCACGCCCTGGACCCCCAACCGGCTGGGTCTGATCATCCTGCTCCTGATCAATCTGACCCTGGGCCTGTCGCTGGGGGCGTTGATCGCTTGGCGGCTGGTGCGGCTCTGGGCGGAGCGCAAGTCCGGCCGCGCAGGAGCCCGGCTGCATGTCCGGCTGGTGGCCTGGTTCGGCACCATCGCGGTGGTGCCCGCGATCCTGATCGCGATCTTTGCGGCGGTTACTCTCAATCTGGGCCTGGAGGCCTGGTTTTCCGGGCGGGTGAAGGACGCGCTGGGAAGCGCGGTGAATGTCGCCCAGCATTACGTGAAGGAGCATGAGCGGGGGATCATCGGCGACGCCTATGACATCGCCAACAATATCCAGCACGACCAGACTTTGTTCGACGCGGACAAGCATGTGCGGCCCGCGCAATTTTTCTCCAAGCTCAACTCGCTGACCAAGGATCGCGGGCTGCAGGCGTCCTACATCGTCGACGGTCACGGAAAGATCATCGCTTCCACCAAGCAGCAATTCCTGAAGGATCCCAAGCCGCCATCGGCCACCGACATTTCCCAGGCGCGCAGCGGCTCGATCGTGGTCGATGCCGCGCCCGAAGGCGGCACCGTGACCGCGCTGATCCAGATGCAGGCGCTCAACGACGCCTATCTCCTGGTGGTGCGCCTGGTGGACCCGCAAGTGTTCGGCTACTACCGGCGCACCGTCGATGCGGTGTCCGAATATAACCGGCTGGACCAGAACCGCCTGGAAGTGCAGCTGGTGTTCGCCGCGCTGTATGCGGTGGTGTCGCTGGTGACGTTGCTGGGCGCGGTGTGGTCGGGCATCTGGGCCGCCAACCGGCTGGTGCATCCCATTTCCAACCTGATTGAAGCGGCGGAACGGGTTTCCGAAGGCGATCTCACCGCCCAGGTGAAAGTCTCCCGCGACGATGACGAGATCGGCACGTTGGGCCATGCGTTCAACCGCATGACACAGCAACTGGGGGCGCAGCGCGCCGATCTGGTGGCGGCCAACCGCCTGAATGAAGATCGGCGGCGTTTCACCGAGACCGTGCTGTCGGGCGTCAGCGCCGGCGTGATCGGCCTGGACCGCGACGGCAAGATCACCATCGTCAATCGCGCCGCCGCGCGGTTGCTCAACGCGACGCCGGAAGAGTTGGAAGGCCGGCACTATGCGGAATCGGTGCCGGAGCTGGGCGGGCTGATCCGCCGGGCCCTGTCGGAGCCGGTGGGCCGCGCGGGCGGCGAAGTCGCCATCAAGCGCACGGGAACGCCGCGGGCCCTGTCGGTCCAGGTCTCCAGCGAGAAAGGCAATCCGCACGGTTTCGTCGTCACCTTCGACGACATCACCGATCTGGTCGGCGCCCAGCGCACCGCCGCCTGGGCCGATGTGGCGCGCCGCATCGCCCATGAAATCAAGAATCCGCTGACGCCGATCCAGCTGTCCGCGGAACGGCTGAAGCGCAAATATATGGGCGAGATTTCCACCGATCCCGACATCTTCCGCCAATGCATCGACACTATCGTGCGCCAGGTCGGCGATATCGGGCGGATGGTGGACGAGTTCTCGTCCTTCGCGCGCATGCCCACGCCGGTGATGAAACGGGAAAATGCCGCCGAATTGTTGCAGCAGGCGGTCTTTCTGCAGCGCGTGGCCCATCCGGAGATCACCTTCGCCGTCGATAGTCCGAAAGACGCGATTTATTTCGAAGGCGACGGCCGCCTCGTCAGTCAGGCGCTCACCAATGTGCTGAAGAATGCGGGCGAGGGGATCGCCGCCCGTCATGCCAAGGGCGATGAAGTTCCCGGACGGATCGCGGTTGCGCTTCAGCCCAATGGACTGACCTTCGCCTTCAAGGTCAGCGACAATGGCATCGGCCTGCCGGCGGAGCACCGCCACCGTCTTACCGAGCCCTATGTCACCACCCGCGCCAAGGGCACGGGGCTGGGCCTGGCGATCGTGCGCAAGATCATGGAAGACCATGGCGGCGAGATCACCCTGGCCGATATCGAAGGCGGCGAAGGCGCCGAAGTCACGTTGACATTCCCGTTCCTGCAAAAAGACATGCGTCAGAAAGGTGTTGAGGATGAGCAAAAACGGATCGCTGATCGCGTCTGAAATCCTCGTCGTGGATGACGAGGAAGACATTCGCGATCTGATCTCCGGGATCCTGAGGGACGAGGGCTATGAAACCCGCATGGCCGGCGACAGCGATGCCGCCATTGCCGCCACGCGCTTGCGCCGTCCCCAGCTGGTCATTCTCGACATCTGGCTGCAGGGTTCCAAGCTGGATGGCATCCAAATTCTGGATACGTTGAAGCGCGAGCAGCCGGACGTGCCGGTGGTGATGATCTCCGGGCATGGAACCATCGAAACCGCGGTCTCTTCGATCAAGAAGGGCGCGTACGACTTTATCGAAAAGCCCTTCAAAGCCGACCGGCTTCTGCATGTGGTGGAGCGGGCACTGGAAGCGGCGCGGCTGAAGCGCGAAGTGCAGGAGCTGAAGCTGAAGGCAGGCGACGAAGGCGAATTGATCGGCCAGTCGTCTGTCATTGCCCAATTGCGGTCCTTGATCGACAAGATCGCGCCCACCAACAGCCGGGTGCTGATTTCGGGTCCCGCCGGTTCGGGCAAGGAAGTGGCGGCGCGGCTGATCCATGCGCGCTCCCGCCGGGCCGGAAACGCATTTGTCGCCATCAATTGCGCCACCATGGCGCCGGAGCGGATCGAGGCGGAGCTGTTCGGCACCGAGCAGAGCGAAGGACCTCACAAGATCGGCCTGTTCGAGCTCGCCCATAACGGCACCTTGTATCTGGACGAAGTCTCCGACATGCCGCTGGAGACGCAAGGCAAGATTTTGCGCGTCCTGATCGACCAGACTTTCACCCGCATCGGCGGCACCTCGCGGGTTCAGGTCGATGCGCGGGTGATCTGCTCCACCACGCGCGATCTCAGAGCCGAGACGGAAGCGGGCCGCTTCCGCGAGGATCTCTATCATCGCCTGAATGTGGTGCCGGTGCGCATTCCCTCCCTGGCGGAGCGCCGGGACGACATTCCCACCTTGATCTCGCATTTCATGAAGCGCCTGTCGGCGGCGGGCGGGCTGCCCATGCGGCATATCGGCGATGACGCGATGGCGGTGCTGCAGGCGCATGGCTGGCCGGGCAATGTCCGCCAGCTGCGCAACATTGTGGAGCGGCTGTTGATCCTGGCGGGCGACGATCTCACCGAAGCGGTGACCGCCGATCTCCTGCCCACGGATCTCGGCAGCGGCAGCGGCTGGAGCGGAAGCAAGGGCGGCGATCTGGTGATCTCGCTGCCGCTGCGCGAGGCGCGGGAGATCTTCGAGCGCGACTATCTGGTGGCGCAGATCAACCGCTTCGGCGGCAACATCTCGCGCACCGCCGCCTTTATCGGGATGGAGCGGTCGGCATTGCACCGCAAGCTCAAATCCCTGGGCGTAGGGTCCGCGCAGAATTTCAACGCATAAGACATTCGGGGCTGAATATGAAGAAATGGACGGCATCGCGCGCGCCTGCCGGGCGCGTCGCTTATGTCAACGGGCGTTATCTGCCGCATACCGGGGCAGGCGTGCATGTCGAGGACCGTTCGCTGCAACTGGGCGATGGCATTTATGAAGTCGCCAGCATTTCGGGCGGAAAGTTGATCGACGAGGAGCCGCATCTGGACCGGATGGAGCGCAGCCTGGGTGAGATCGGGATGGCGATGCCGATGGGGCGGGCGGCGCTGAAATCGGTGATGCGCGAAATGGTCAGGCGCAACCGGGTGCGCGACGGTCTTCTCTATATGCAGGTTTCGCGCGGCGCGGTCCGCCGCGACCATCCCATCCCCGATGTCGTTCCGCGCCCCACCTTGATCATGACGGCGCGGTCCCAGGATGTGGAAGCCGGCAGGAAGAAGTTGAAGGAGGGGATCGGCGTCATCACCCGGCCGGATCAAAGATGGGCGCGGCGCGACATCAAGACGGTCCAGCTTCTGCCCAACCTTCTGGCCAAGACCGATGCGCGCAAGGCCGGCGCCTATGAAGCCTGGCTGGTGGATGGCGAAGGATTTGTGACAGAGGGCGCGTCCACCAATGCCTGGATCGTGGACGCCGACAATCACGTCATCACCCGCCAGCTTTCCCACGACATTCTGCCGGGCGTGACTCGCCGGGTGATCCTGGAGGCCGCGGCCGCGGCGGGCCAGCCGATCGTGGAGCGAAAATTCACAGTCGCCGAGGCGTTGAAAGCCCGCGAAGCCTTCCTTACCTCCGCCACCGGGGCAGCGATTCCCGTGGTAAAAATCGATGGCACGGTGATCGGCGATGGTACGCCGGGACCGCTCACCAGACGGATTCACATGCTTTATGCGCAAAAGGCGGGCATCGAATAACGGACCGGATTACGGTTTTTTCGCTTTCGCAATTGCAGCAATAGATTATGCTGGTTGCAGTGCCCCGCCCGGTGGGCACACACATAAGTGGGAAAACCCATGAGCGAAAAACAACAAAATCTGCAAGACACGTTTCTCAACGCCGTCCGAAAAAGCAAATCCCCCGTCACCATCTTTCTCGTCAATGGCGTGAAGCTCCAGGGCAACATCACCTGGTTCGACAATTTCTGCGTGCTCCTGCGCCGCGATGGTCAGGCCCAGCTTGTCTATAAGCATGCCATTTCGACGGTGATGCCGATGGGCCCGATCCAGCTTCAGGATGAAGCGGCGCACGAGTCCGCCTGACATTGTCTGGAGTGAAGAAGAAGGGGCAAGACGCGGCAGCGGCCTTTGTGGTTCACGTCGAACCCAAGTCGCGCGGCGAGCGCAGCCCGCGCGACGCCGAGGAGCGCCTGGCGGAAGCCGTGGGCCTTGCCGGCGCGATCGGCCTCGATGTTGTGGAAACCCGGATCGCGCCGTTAGGCCGGCCCACGCCCGCAACCTTGATCGGATCGGGCAAGGTGGCCGAGATCGCCGAGGACACGGCGCGGCTGAAGCCCGAACTGGTCATCGTCAACGCGCAGCTGTCGCCCGTCCAACAGCGCAATCTGGAGAAGGCCTGGTCTGCCAAGGTGCTGGACCGCACCGCACTGATCCTGGAGATTTTCGGCGAGCGTGCCGCCACCCGTGAAGGCCGGCTCCAGGTCGAACTGGCGCATCTCACCTATCAGCGATCCCGGCTGGTGCGCAGTTGGACCCATCTGGAACGCCAGCGCGGCGGCTTCGGCTTTCTGGGCGGCCCCGGCGAAACCCAGATCGAGGCCGACCGCCGCCTGATCGGCGACCGCATCGTCAAGATCAAGCGCGAGCTGGAAGGCGTGAAGCGCACCCGCGCGCTGGGCCGCCAGGCCAGGAGCCGGGTGCCGTTCCCGGTGGTCGCCCTGGTCGGCTACACCAATGCCGGCAAGTCCACCTTGTTCAACCGGCTGACCAAGTCCGAAGTCCTGGCCAAGGACCTGTTGTTCGCGACCCTGGATCCCACCATGCGGGGCGTGGAGCTGCCCAGCGGCACCAAGGTGATCCTCTCCGACACGGTCGGGTTCATCGCCGATCTGCCCACCGAACTGGTGGCGGCGTTCCGCGCCACCCTGGAAGAGGTACTGGCGGCGGATGTGATCGCCCATGTCCGCGACGCCGCCCATGACGAGAGCGAAGCCCAGAAAGCGGACGTCCTGAAAGTGCTGGCCGCCCT
>JAFECO010000092.1 GCA_018242085.1 Pseudomonadota bacterium | reverse complement strand
ATTCCCCATGTGCTGCTGCTCGAACTCTTCACCGAGCATGGCGCCGGAACCCTGATCACCGCCGGCTGACAGGCGATGCGGCGCTGGCTGGCAGCTTTGGCAGTGCTGGCGGCGGGCTTAAGCGTGGCAAGCCCGGCCGAAGCCGCGCTCAAGCTCTGCAACCGCACCAGCTATATCCTTTATGCAGCGACATCTTCGGTGGCGGGCAACGGCTCGTCCACCCAAGGCTGGACCCGCATCGCGCCCGGCGATTGCCAGATCGCCCGGCCCGAAAAACTCTCCTCGCAAAGCTACCTGGTCTATGCGCGCTCGGCGCTGGCCCATTCGGGGCCGGAGCGTGCCTGGGGCGGGGATTTTCCGCTGTGCGTGAAGGACGCCAATTTCACCCTGAAACGGCGGGGCGCCACCGCCAACTGCACGGGCGATGTGTTCGCCGTGCCGTTCGCCACCATCGAAACCCATAACCGGCCCGACTGGACCATGACCTTCGACGACCGGCCGCCATTCGGCGCCCTGGAAGCGGCGCAGCTGGCGGGCGTCAAGCGGCTGTTGAAAGACAATGGCTACAAGATCGCCGCGATCGACGCCAAGCCCGACAAACCCACCGGCGCGGCGCTGGCGGATTTCCGCAAGAAAATGAAATTCGCGGAACGCGCGGGCAATGCCGAACTGTTCGCGGCCCTGGAAGCCGAGGCGGCCAAACGTGGCACGCCGCAAGGCTATACCGTCTGCAACGATGACGGCGCGGATGTGATGGCGGCGGTTGCCGAGCCGGCCGGGGCCGATTTCGTCACCCGCGGCTGGTGGCACATCGCGGGCCATGCCTGCGCCCGCATGATCACCGCGCCCCTGAAGAGCGCGGCGGTGTGGCTTTTGGCCCAAAAACCCGGCGGCGCCGTCATGGTGTCCGGCGCGGACCAATTCTGCGTCACAAGCGAAGAATTCGAAATCAAGGGCCGCAAGGATTGCGCGCAACGCGGATACACAGAAGCGGGATTTGCCCGCACCCCCACGCGCGGCAAAAGCGGCCTGGTGATCCATATCAACGAAAGCGGACTGGTGACGCCGTAGGATCCGATTCAAATTCTGGTCGTTACCCAATTTGTCATGTTGTCCGGTAAGCATGATCTTTCGAAATTCATGGCGTTAGCGAATTGGCGCTGCACACTTTCCGGATCGCGCGGTTTGGCTTACGCGCGACCTTTCAAAAACGTCGCGCTACGCTGTCGCCAGCGACCACACCTTTTGGGTCGCGCTCAAGCCGGAATATCGAAATAGGCGAGATGCCAGCGCATCTCTTCCTTGCTCAAGGGAAAATTGATTCCGCCCCGCGCCGGCAAAAGCTCGCGGCCGGTCAGCTTCATCACCGACGTCTGGATCTTGAACGCCGTGCGCATGCTCAGATGCGCGCGCCAGGCCAGCGCCACCACCGGCTTGGCCCCGCGCTGGCTGAGAATCTTGCGCACCGTGGCTTCGGGCACCTGCGCCAGCGCCGCCAGCGCCAGGGTGACGGTTTCACGGCTGCCCGCGGTCGCCGCATTCTCGACAAAGCCGTCATCGAGCGTGCCGCCTGCCTTGGCCGCGGCCACGATTTCAGCCGCGCTGTCACCGCCGCTCTCCGTATCGCCCTGCTCCAGCCGCGCCCGCAGGCGCCGGTTCAGATGCGCGCGGGTGGCGTCGCTGAGATCGCCCCGCGCCACCAGCTGCTCCAAAAGCGATGCGCCGACAAAGCTGCCAATGCGGCGGATGGCGCGCGCCGACAGGTCCGCGCGCATTGCCAGCGGCTGGTGCCAGCTTTCGATGGTCTCGGCTTCCTCCACGATGCGGTCCAGCGTCTCCTTGCGCATCCTGGCGTCGGGATTGACCAGAAGCGCCGCCACCGCGGACACGTCCAGCGACTGGACCAAGGCATCGCTGACCTCTTCGCTCAAGGGGCGGCGGCGCGCCACGGCGGCCAGAATCTGCCGCACCTGGCCGCCCGCGATGATCTCCATCAGATCGGCGTCGGACAGAAGCGGCGAATATTCCAGGATCGGCGCCGCCACCAGGTCCTCGACATCATTCGCCAGGCGGAGCGCGACATCGCGCGGCACGCAGTCCAGATGCTTGATCTCATCCGCCAGGATGGCGCGCACCCGGACGGCGGTATCGCGCGCCAGCACTTCCAGAGTGGCGAGGGTGAGCGCCACGGCCTCCGCGCTTTCGCGCGCTTTCAGGCCCGGCATCAGGCGGGCGATCTTGGCGGCGAGTTCCGCGCGCACATCCTCGTCGATATCATCGGCCAGAAGCCGGTTGATGCGCGCCGGCGTGGCGGGATTGGCGGCGACGGCCTGGCGGGTGGCGGGGGCGCCATGTTCGGCCAGATACTCGAACACGGCGGAGCCCACATCCGCATTGCGGATGATGTAGTCCTCGCTTTCGCGGGCGCGCGTTTCCAGGATGTCCAGCGCTTGGCGCGGGTCCATGGGTTCGCGCTGGCCCGCGCGCGCATCGTCGCGCTCCGGCGCCGGCGCATGGAATGTGCGGCCGCTTGGGGCTTTTTTCATCGGCTTCTCCGCTCCCCGGAGTGTCGGGGCCGGGACTTTAAGGACCGCTAAACAGCCATGGTTGCGCGAGCGTTAACGTGGCTTGCACCCACGGCGAGCAGCGGTATGGTTCGCCGATGACCCCGTCTCACAACCCGCCCGCGCCCCAGGCGCAAAAGGCGCCCGATTTCAGCCATGTCCGGGACTGGATCTTCGATCTCGACAATACGCTGTACCGTGCCGACAACGGCATCTTCGCCCAGATCGACGCCAACATGACCCGCTTCGTGGCCCGGCTCCTGGACATGGAGCCGGACGCGGCGCGCCGGGTGCAAAAGCAGCTTTACCGCGATCACGGCACCACCCTGGCGGGGCTGGTGGCGGTCCATAAGATCGATCCGGAGCCCTATCTGTCCTTCGTCCATGACATCGACCTCTCCGGCCTTCTGCCCGATCCGGTTCTGCGCGAGGCCCTGAAGCGGCTGCCGGGGCGGCGCTTCGTCTTCACCAATGGCTGCCGCAACCATGCCGCGCGCATTCTGGAACGGCTGGAGCTGGCCGACCTGTTCGACCAGGTCTGGGATATCCGCACCATCGGCTTTGTCCCCAAACCGGGACCGGAAGCCTATGACGCGGCGGTGGCGGCGGGAAATATCACCCCCGCCAAAGCCGCGATGTTCGACGACATCGCCCGCAATCTGGTGGTGCCACATGATCTGGGAATGACCACGATCTGGCTGGATTGCCAGAGCGACTGGTCGCGCCAGGGCCCGGAATTTCCCGTTGCGTCCACCGCCCATATCGATCATGAAACCCAGGATCTGGTTCCCTTCCTTAGCAATATCGGGATTTGACATGACGAATGATCTGGCGCGCGCCATCGACAGCGCCTGGGATGCGCGCGAAAGCTTGGGGCCGACGACCAGGGGGGAGGCCCGCGACGCCGTGGAAGCCGCGCTGGCGGCGCTGGATGACGGCTCGCTGCGGGTGGCCGAAAAAACCGGCGGCGAATGGATCGTGCATCAATGGCTGAAGAAAGCCGTGCTGCTCTCTTTCCGCCTCAACGACATGAAGATCATTTCCGACGCGCCGGGCGGCGCGGTGTGGTGGGACAAGGTCGATTCCAAATTCCTGGGCTGGGACGAAGCGCGCTTCCGCGCCGCCGGTTTCCGCGCCGTGCCTGGCGCCATCGTCCGCCGCTCGGCCTTCATCGCCAAGGGCGTGGTCCTGATGCCCAGCTTCGTCAATGTCGGCGCCCGGGTGGGCGAAGGCACCATGATCGACACCTGGGCCACGGTCGGTTCCTGCGCCCAGGTGGGCGCGCATTGCCATATCTCGGGCGGCGCGGGCCTGGGCGGCGTGTTGGAGCCGCTGCAGGCCGCACCCACCATCATCGAAGACAATTGCTTCATCGGCGCCCGCGCCGAAGTCGCCGAAGGCGTGATCGTGGGCGAAGGCAGCGTCTTGTCGATGGGCGTTTATCTTTCGGGATCGACCAAGATCGTGGACCGCGCCACGGGCGAGATCTTCATGGGCAAGGTGCCGCCCTATTCGGTGGTGGTGTCCGGCTCGATGCCCGGCGCGCAGGGCCAGCCCAATCTGTATTGCGCCGTGATCGTCAAGCGGGTGGACGAAAAGACCCGCGCCAAGACCTCGATCAACGAATTGCTGCGCACCTGATGATCGACGCGCTCGCCCTCACCCAGGCCCTGATCCGTTGCCCTTCGGTAACGCCGGCCGATGCGGGCGCGCTGGCGGTTCTGGAAGCGGCGTTGAAACCGCTGGGGTTCGAGTGCCATCGCCTGCGCTTCGAGCAGGCGGAAACCGCGCCCATCGACAATCTCTATGCCCGGATCGGCAAAGGCGCGCCGCATTTCTGCTTCGCGGGCCACAGCGATGTGGTGCCACCCGGCGACGGCTGGACCCATGATCCGTTTGCGGCGGTTGTTTCGGACGGCATGTTGTTCGGGCGCGGCGCCGCCGACATGAAATCGGCGGTGGCGGCGTTCGCGGCGGCGGCGGCGCGGGTGATCGCGAATGGGATGCCCAACGGCTCGATCAGCCTTCTCATCACCGGCGACGAGGAAGGCCCCGCCGTCAACGGCACGGCCAAGATGCTGGACTGGCTGAAACAGCGGGGCGAAAAGATCGATCATTGCGTGGTGGGCGAGCCCACCAGCGTGGGCAGCGTGGGCGACACGCTCAAGATCGGGCGGCGCGGCTCGATCAATTTCCGGGTCGCGGTACGCGGCACCCAAGGCCATGTCGGCTATCCGCAGAAAGCGAACAATCCCATTCCGGTGCTGGCCGAGCTGGTGACGCAGCTGGCGGGATACAGGCTCGACAAAGGCAACGCCCATTTCGATCCTTCGACCTTGGCCTTCACCACCCTGGATGTGGGCAATGCGGCGACCAATGTGATTCCGGGCGGCGCCTATGCCGCCTTCAATATCCGCTTCAACGACGCGCACACGCCGGGCAGCCTGGTCGGTTGGGTCAATGACCGGGCCGAGCGCATCGCCAAGGAAAGCGGCTGTTCCATCACCGTCACCCATTCGGTGAGCGGCGTGTCGTTCCTCACCCAGCCGGGCAAATTCACCCAGTTGATCAGCGACACGGTTTCCCGGATCACCGGCCAGTCGCCGGTCTTCTCCACCAGCGGCGGCACGTCGGATGCCCGCTTCATCAAGGATCATTGCCCGGTGGTCGAGTTGGGCTTGGCAGGATCGACCATGCACAAGACAGACGAATGCGTGCCGGTGAAGGAGATCGAGACTCTCACCGATATTTATGCTGCGCTGTTGACCGACTACTTCGCCAAGCCGCCCCTCTAACGTGGACAATAAAAGTCTTCCCATCGGTGTGTTCGATTCCGGCATGGGCGGATTGACGGTGATGCGCGCGCTTCGGACGCGGCTGCCGGGCGAGAATCTGCTCTATCTGGGCGACACGGCACGGCTTCCCTATGGTACCAAAAGCGCCGACACCGTAACGCGCTATGCCTTGTCGGCGGCGCATGCCTTGACCGCGCGCGGCATCAAAATGCTGGTGGTGGCCTGCAACACGGTTTCCGGGCAGGCGCTGCCTGCATTAACAGAGGCACTTGCGCCCTTGCCGGTGATCGGCGTGATCGTGCCGGGGGCCGAAGCCGCCATCGCCGCCGCCCATGGCGCGCCCATCGCCGTCATCGCCACCGAAGGCACGGTGAAAAGCGGCGCCTATGTCCGCGCCATTCATGCGTTGGCGCCCGACCTGCCGGTGGTGCAACAAGCCGCGCCCTTGCTGGTGCCGCTGGCGGAAGAAGGGCTGGTCGCCGGCGAAATCGCCCGGCTGGCGGCGGCGCGTTATCTGACGCCCTTGCTGGCGACAGTGCCGCATCCGCGCATTTTGGTGTTGGGCTGCACCCATTTTCCCGTGCTCAAGGATACCATCGCGCAAGTGGCGGGACCGGACGTGAGCCTGGTGGACAGCGCCGAGACCACGGCCCGCGCCGTGGAAGCCAAACTCGATGTGCTGGGGCTGTGCAATGACGGCGCGAACGGCAGATCGCATTTCCTCGCCACCGACGCGCCGGACCGGTTCAGCCGGGTGGGCGAGATTTTCCTGGGCGCGCCCATCGATCCCGGCAATGTCGAGGTCGTGGATCTCTGATCTCACCCTTCGACAAGCTCAGGGTGAGGGTAGATGAATCTCCTCATGCTGAGCCTGTCGAAGCATGAGGATCAGTAATCGATCTTCACCAGATAGAGTCCGTCCGGCGGGGCGACAGGGCCGCAGCGGCTGCGGTCGCGCGCAGCCAACGCGTCGGCCACATCCTCGGCGCTCCATTTGCCTTCGCCCGCCAGCTTCAACGTGCCGGTGAAGGAGCGGATCTGATGATGGAGGAACGAGCGCGCCGACGCTTCGATATGAATTTCCTCGCCCCGCCGAAACACATCCAGCCGGTCGAGCGTCTTGACCGGCGACTGGGCCTGGCATTCGGCGGCGCGGAAGGTGGTGAAGTCGTGATTGCCCACCAATGTCTGCGCGGCCCGGTGCATCGCGCCGGCGTCCAGCGCCACCGCCACATGCCAGACATGCCCCCTCTCCAGCGCGGGCGGGCTGCGGCGATTGAGGATGCGGTAAAGATAGTGGCGCCCCGTGGCGGAGAAACGGGCGTGGAATGTCTCGTCCGTCACGG
>JAFECO010000091.1 GCA_018242085.1 Pseudomonadota bacterium | reverse complement strand
CCCAGCAACAGACTTTTCCAGGCTGCGGATTTTCCCCGTACCGGCATGCGAATCCCCCCATGTTTGCCTTGTTGAAACGAGTATGTCGGCAAGCCCCGGCACGCGCCACGGCCCATGGCCGGCGCGGCCGGGAGAAATTTCCCCCTCAAACCCACTCATAATTGTCGCAAACTATGTCTGAATCTGGTAGATTGATGTTACCAGCATTAACCGGGGGGATGGGTTGGGCGACGGAAGCGAACAGCAATTGGCTGAGGCCATGATCCGTTTGTATGGCCGCGACGCGGAAAGCGTGGCCATCGGGCATGCCGAAACCCATGCCGATATGGGCGACCAGATCAAAAGCGACAGATGGCAACGCATCGCCGAAGCGATCGGCGAGATCCGGCGCCTGAAGACGGAAATCCTTGCCAAGACCAAAGTCGGATCGGAGTTCTGACCCGCGTCGCCATCAAAGGCGGCGCCACTAAAAGCGTCAGAGCCCGTCCAGATATCCCGCCGTCTCCAACAGGCTGGCGATGCCCAGAGCGGCATAGATCGCGGCCGAGATGTACCGCATCGCCGCCAGCGGCACCACGCGGGTGATCGCTTGGCCGAAATAGGCCGCCGGCACATTGGCCAGCATCATGCCAAGGGTGGTGCCCGCCGCCACGATCCCGATGCTGGAAAAGCGCGCCGCCAGCGCGGCGGTGGCGATCTGGGTCTTGTCGCCCATCTCGACAATAAAGAAGGCGATCACGGTGGTGAGAAAGACGCCGCGATGCGAAGTCTTTTCGCCTTCCGCCGATTCCTTGTCGGGGATCAGCACCCACAGCGCCATGGCGATGAAGGACGCGCCGATCAGATAGCGGAACCAGAGCGCGTCCAGCAGCCCGGAGACATAAAACCCCGCCGCCGCCGCCAGCAGATGATTGGCGATGGTGGCGACCAGGACGCCCAGGATGATCACGAAAGGTTTGCGATAGCGCGTCGCCAGAAGAATGGTGAGAAGCTGGGTCCGGTCCCCCATCTCCGCCAGCGCCACCAGAAGCGCAGATATTCCGAAATCCTGAAGGGCGTGCATCGATGATCCTTATGCGTGCCCCGCTATAGCCCGGATCGCAGCCGCGTGCATGGGTGAAGAGCGGCCCGCGGAGCGGGTGAGCAGGTCCAGTGGACCTGCGAAAGCGATGAACGCCGCGAGCAGTCCATAGCGACAGCGCAGGGACGAGCGGCAGGGGGAAGACGCTCTCACCCGCGCTCATGCTTCGACAGGCTCATGCTTCGACAAGCTCAGCATGAGGACCAATGCCATATCCTCACCCTGAGCCCGTCGAAGGGTGAGAAACACGCTCTTGCGCCGCTTGCGTCTATCACCCAAATAAGGCCGCGGAGTCACGGAAAACGCGGATGTGCGGAAAATTCGCGGCCCAGGCGTCCTGGGCCGAAACCACGCGGATCATCGAAAGCGAAACCGGCGTTGCGCTGGGCGGCAATGCGTCCGTCAGCAACGACCGCGAGATCACCTACCGGGTGATGAGCCGGCTGCCCGTGATCGTGTGGGACCGCGACTTGGGCGTGCGGCGAATCGAGTTGATGCGCTGGGGCTTTCCCCATCGCGACGATCCCCGCCGGCCTGATCCCATTCACGCCCGCGCCGAAACCATCGACATCAAGCCCACTTTCCGTGACGCCTTTCACGGCGGGCAGCGCGGCATCGTGCTGGTGAAATCCTTCAACGAAGCCGCCGACAAGGGTCCGCAGCATGTGATCATGCCGGGCGCCACGCCTGCCCTGGGCCTTGCCATGCTGTGGCGGCGCTTTGGCGATCTTCCGATGTGCGTGATGGTGACGGTGCCCGCCAATACGCTGATCGCCACCCTTCCCACCGACCGCATGCCCGCCGTGCTGGCGCCGGAAGATTGGGCGATCTGGCTGGGCGAACAAGCCGCGTCGCCCGAACGGATCAAGGCGTGCCTCAAAACCGTGGAAGGCGAACGCTGGACCATGACGCCCGAACAGCGCGCATCCAAACCGCGCCGCCGTCCCACCGTGTCCGATCCCGGCGGGCTGTTTTAGCGGTGACTGAAAACTAAAATTGATAGCTTGGGCGTACGAATTTTTCGTACATTTCTCCCTCTTCTCTCCTCTCCTCTCCTCTGCCTCTCCTCTGCCTCTGCGCTATCAAAGTGCTTGCATCCACCGCCGCTCGCATATGCTCGCGGCGTTGGCTTGCCCCTCGCCATGCGAGGCGCGGCTCGAAACCATTTCGCCCCGACCGGTCGCTGCGTACCTACTTACCCATCGGGTAAAGTATGTCCGAACGCGCCATCAACGGGCCGCCGCGCCGGTTGCTGCCGTTTACGGTAACTATCGTTGCCGCCACAACCGCCAGCAGCACACAGACCAGCAACGCGATGAACACGGCCTCTCCCCGCCGCTCGCTCGCTGCAAACCCTTCATTTTCCGGATGATGTCGCCCGATGGCCATGACATGTGCCTCCATCGACTACAGGCGAGAAACGCGGCAGCGCCGAATTGGTTCCGCCGGGTAATCTTTTGGGAACAGCCCGCCCTACCGCGGACAGGCACCGGCCCTTACTGTGACGCCATGAGTTTGCGCATGATCGAGATCATCGCCGCCCTGATTGCCGGCGCCGCCGCGTTGCTGGTGCTGAAGATGATCGGGCTGGTGATCAAATTCGCATTCGTGATCGCATTGCTGATCACCCTGGGCGCGTTCTTCGCCGCGCGCGCCATCTCGGCGAAATTCAAGTCGCGCAATTCATGACCGAATTGCGGCGCCCGCCGCGCAAAAATGACCCACTCCATTCATGCCGCGTTCAGCCGGAGCTGATACGCTGTGCCCGTATTCCATGCGAGGTCGTGCCATGCGTGACTTCTATTTCCACCTCCAGACCGCTCAGGGCCTGCAGCCCGCTCTGGTCACCATCACCTGCGAAGGGCCGGAAGTGGCATTCATGGAAGCCTGCCGCGTCATCCCCGACATCGCCGCCGACATGCTGCGCAATGGCGACGATCCGATGGCGTGCCAGTTCATCATCCACAATGCGAAGGGCGAGGAGATGTTCACCGTCCCCTTCTCCGAACTGATCCGGCACACCCCCGCGCGCACGCGGCATTGAAGATGGCGCGGCATTGAAGATCGCGCACCATCGATGACGGCGCGTCACTAGGCGGCAAGGCGCATCGGGCTTAAGCTTGGTCCCCGCGATACGGGGCCAAGCCATGACCGATATGACCTATGCGCGCTATCTGGCGCTTGATACGTTGCTGTCCTGCCAGCAGCCGCAATCGGCCGAGGATGACGAGATGCTGTTCATCGTCATCCACCAGACCAAGGAATTGTGGCTGAAGCAGATCATCCGCGAGCTTTACCTGGCCAAGCGCCAGATCGCGGCGGGCGCGCTGGTGCCGGCCTACAAGGCGCTGGCGCGGGTGAGCCGCATCCAGGCGGTGATGACCTTGAGCTGGGACGTGCTCTCCACCATGACGCCCAGCGATTACACCCGTTTCCGCCATGTGCTGGGACCCAGTTCCGGCTTTCAGTCCGATCAGTTCCGCACCGTCGAATTCCTGCTGGGCCTGAAGGATGCGGGCTTCCTCAAATATCAGGACGACCGCCCGCATGCGCGCGCCGCGATGGAGCGCGCCTTGAACGCGCCCAGCCTGTGGGATGACGCCATCGCGGCGCTCGGCCGCGCCGGTTTCGCGTTGCCGCAAGAGTTGCTGGCGCGCGACTGGACCTTGCCGCATCAATTCAGCCCGGAGGTGGAAGCCGGTTTCCTCACCGTCTATCGCCAGCCCGACCGCTATTGGGAATTGTATCAGCTGGCGGAAAAGCTGGTGGATCTGGACGACGCGATGGCGACCTGGCGGCACAAGCATGCCGTGACGGTGGAACGCATCATCGGCGCCAAGCGCGGCACCGGCGGCACCGCGGGCGTTTCGTATCTGCAAGCCACGATCGGCAAGCGCGCCTTTCCGGAACTCTGGTCGCTGCGGACTTCTCTTTAAAGGACCCCCAACTGTCTTCTTCGGGGTAAACCCTCAGAAGACATCTTCCCCCGCCAATGGCTTCGCCATGCGGGGGAAGAAATTCCTTGCCTAGGCTCACGAGAGCTCTGAACTGCCTTCCCGTTTGGCCCAAAGAAGGTCACACTCGCGCGGCAATTCGCGAATGAGGGTTTCCATGAAAGCGATCTTCACCGCATGGGCGCTTGCAGCCATTTGCGCCGCGCCGTTGCTTGTTCAATCCTCCTTTGCCCAATCGGTGCGCCCGATTGCGCTGCAGGAATTTCCCTCCAAGAATGGCGCGCGCCTCACCGTCACCAGCCCGGCCTTTCCCGAAGGCGGCGATATTCCTTTCGAGAACACGCAATATCGCGGCAACACCTTCCCCGGCCTTTCCTGGAGCGCGGGGCCGTCGGGCACCAAATCCTATGCCGTGATCATGCAGGACCCCGATGCCCAGCGGAACGGCCAGCCCATCCTGCATTGGACGATCTACAATCTGCCCGCCAATGTGACCAGGCTCGATCCCGGCATGGCCCCGTCGGCCAATCCGAAAGGCTCGTCCTACGGCCCCAATGTGCGGGGCGCGGCCCAGCCCTATATGGGCCCGCGCACCCCGCCCGGCCCCAAGCATCATTATCACCTGCAAGTCTTCGCGCTGGACACGGGCCTGACCGCCGATCCCGCCATGAATTATGACGGGCTCACCGGCGCGATGAAGGGTCACATTCTGGCGTCGGGCGAAACGGTGGGACTGGCGCAGGCCGATCCGAACGCGGCCAAGCCGTGATGGGCAAATCTCCCGCGCCTCAGCGAAAGCGGCGCAGGAATTCCAGGTCCGGCGGCAGTTCCTTCATGTCGTAGGTGGCGCGGAATTTCAGCCCCGCCGCAATGTTGGTGGTCCACACCACATCGCAATGATAGACGATGCCGTTGCTGCGGTTGATCACTTCGATCTGCGACGGCACCGCCGATCCCGCCGCGAACTGAATGCGGATTCCGCCGTCGGAAACATCCTTGACGGTGCAGGGAAAAGAAAAGCGGCCCCCCGAATGCACCACCAGGCCCGCCATCAAGGCGCGGCGGCGTGGGCGGCGTCGTTCGGGTGGTTGAGACGGCGGATCTGAACTACTCATCGACTTACACGAAACGCGCCTGGACCGTTTCCGTGCGCCGCAAAAAGCGCAAAAGCGGTCCAGCTCCTGATTTCGGCCGGATCGACGATCGAATCCGGCGCCCCCGATACTGGGATCGCTTTATCGATGGGGCGCCGTCAAGCAATTGTTACGCGCAATTGCGTCCGCATCCGTACATTGAAGCTTAAAGTTTCCTCGACGGAACTTGCGGAAGGCGGAATCAGGCCGATTTGGCGATCTGCATGAAGGCCAGCCCGCTCTTGCTCAAATAGCGCTCGCGATGGTGCAGCGCATGAAAGGGGCGCTCCGGGAGTTGAAATTTCACCGGGGCCAGCGCCCCGAATTTCATGCTCGCTTCCGCCACCAGTTCCGACAGGGCCGAGACGCCGGCCCCTTCGCGGACCGCCAGGCGCACCGCTTCGTTCGACGGCAGCTCCAGACTGACATTGAGCTTGGAAATATCCACGCCCTTGTCCGCCAGGGCCGCCTCGAAGGTGGAGCGCGTGCCGGAGCCTTTTTCCCGCAACACCCAATTTTCCTTGAGCAGGTCGGCGGGACGGGGCGGCTTCTTGGTCCAGGCATGGCCGGCGGGCGCCACGATCACCAGCCGGTCGCGCCCGATGGGAATCTGTTCGAACACCGGATCGGTGACCGCCCCTTCGACCAGGCCGATCTCCACCCGCCCCGCCGCCACCGCTTCGGCGACTTCGGCGGTGTTGCCGATCAGGGCCTTGACGCTGACTTGGGGATGGCGGGCGCGGAACGCCACCAGCTTCGACGGCAGCCAGTAACTGGCGATGGTCTGGCTGGCCATCACCACCAGATTGCCCCGCTTCATCCCCGCCAGGTCCGACAAGGCCTGCGCGGCGGCATCGGCCTGGGCCAGCACGGCGCGGGCTTCGGGAAGAAACTGGCGTCCTTCCTGGGTCAGCGCCACGCGGCGGCCGACGCGATGAAACAAGGTGACGCCGGATTGCTGCTCCAGACCCGCGATGGCGGCGGAGACGGCGGACTGGGTGCGATGGATGGCGGCCGCGGCGCGGGTGACATGCTCGCGCTCCGCCACGGCCACGAACGCGCGCAGTTGCTCAAGCGTCATCGCGCTACCTTATGCAAACAACTTTACGAGCGCGAGGCTGAAACTTGCGATGAAGACCCAGGCGCAAAAGGCCAGCGCCAGCGGCTTCAACCCTTCCTGGCGCAGCTTGGCGAAATCGGTCTCAAGCCCCATCGCGGCCAGCGCCATGGACAAAAGGAAATTGGTCAAGGCCACGATCTGGGCCTTTTCCTGGGGCGCCACGGTGATCGCGCTGTTGAGCAGCATCACCGCGATGAAGCCCAGCACGAACCAGGGCATGGGCGGGGCCGCCTTGGCGCCCGTCGCGCCATCTTGCGTTTTGCGGGTGGCCAAGAGCCCCAAGCCGATCACCAGCGGCGCCAGCATCATCACCCGCGTCAGCTTGGCCACGGTGCCGAACTGGCCCGCCGCCTGCCCGTCCTGGAAGGACGCGGCCACCACTTGCGCGATCTCGTGAATCGAAGCCCCGCTCCACAGGCCGAAATCGCGGGGCGACAGATGAAGCAGGCCCGGCAGCATGGGATAAAGCAGCATCGCCAGGGAGCCGAACACGGTGACGCACGCCACCGCATA
>JAFECO010000090.1 GCA_018242085.1 Pseudomonadota bacterium | reverse complement strand
TGGCGATTTATGTGGCAGGCGCGCGCGCCGCGCTGGAGCAAAGCGGCCTGGCCAACGGCGATCTGGATTTCGGGCCGCTGCCGGACATGAAGGGCGGGCAATGAATAACGGATTGCCGCTTTCCCATCCCTATAACCTCAACCGCCTGGGGCAGGCGGGGGACGAGGTGTCTTTCACGGCCACGGAAGAAGACCGGGCGGCCCTGGCCCGGTTCGCCGGCGTTTTGCGGGTGGATCTGTTTGCCGCCCATGTCGCGCTGCGTAAACCGGCGCCCAACCGTTTCCAGCTGGATTTTACCCTCGAAGCGGACATCGTGCAGGCCTGTGTGGTGAGCCTGGCGGAGGTGGCGTCGCATATCGAGCACCGTTTCAGCCGCGAGCTGCATTTCGACCCCGCGCTGCAGCGCGCCAAGGACCGGCCGGAAGAGGATTTCCTTCAGGAAGACGACAAGCCGGAGGAGATCGACAGCCTGCATTACGACCTGGCGGCGCCCCTGATCGAGGAATTCGTGCTGGCGATCGATCCCTATCCCAGGGCGCCGGGGGTGGCGTTTGAAGCCCCCCAGGAGACGCAAGACACCCCTGAAAACCCCTTTGCCGTGCTTAAAGGGTTGAAATCCGGACTTTAATGGGCAGATTGGCCCGGCTTTTGGCTTGAATCGGGCAGGGCTTTCCTGCTACCCACGCCCCCTGTTTTGGCCCCCGAACCATTCGCCGGGGCCCCCTGAAGGAGTTTTCCGCCATGGCGGTGCCCAAACGAAAGACCTCGCCGTCGCGCCGCAATATGCGCCGGTCGCATCATGCTCTCACGGCTGCCGCCCATGCGGAATGCCCCAAATGCGGCGAGCCCAAGCGCCCGCACCATGTCTGCGGCTCCTGCGGTCACTATGCCGACCGCGAAGTCGTGAAGGCGAAGAGCTGATCCTCGCTCTTCACTTCAGGGAAGGGTGGCGGTGGCCCGCGAATTGACCGTTTCGGTGGATGCGATGGGCGGTGATGCCGGGCCCGGCATTGTCATAACCGCGCTGCTGCGTTCGATACAACGCCATCCCGAAGTGCGATTTCTCCTGGCCGGTGACGAATCCGTTTTGAACGGCCTTCTGGCGCGCCATCCGCGTTTGAAGGACCGAATCCAGATCCGCCATGCCCCCGACCGGGTGGCGATGGAGGACAAGCCCAGCCATGTGCTGCGCCGGGGCCGCGAAACCAGCATGTGGCGCGCCATCGAAGCGGTGAAGAACAGGGACGCCGAAGTCGCGGTCAGCGCCGGCAATACCGGCGCCCTGATGGCCATGAGCATGTATCAGCTGGGCGTGATCGAAGGCATTTCGCGCCCCGCCATTGCCTCGATCTGGCCGACCCTCAGGGGCCAGTCGGTGGTCCTGGATTGCGGCGCCAATGTTACGGCCACCGCCGAGCAGCTGGTGGATTTCGCGGTGATGGGCGAGGCGTTCGCCCATGCCATTCTCGGCCTCGACAAGCCCAGCGTGGGCCTTCTGAATGTCGGCACCGAAGAGCAGAAGGGCAATGACGCGGTCAAAGGCGCGGCGGAAATTCTGCGCGCCGCCACCGCCGCCAATTTTCCCATGGCCTTTCACGGCTTCGTCGAAGGCAACGACATCGCCGAAGGCACGGTGGATGTGGTGGTGACGGACGGCTTCACCGGCAATATCGCGCTCAAGACCGCCGAAGGCACCGCCAAGCTGGTGGGACAATTCCTGCGCCGCTCGCTCAAGCGCTCGCTTCTGGGGCAGATCGGCGCTTTCATTGCCTCCGGCGCCCTCAACACCTTGCGCCGCCGGCTTGACCCGCGCGCCGCCAATGGCGGCATTTTCTTAGGGTTGGGCGGCGTGGTGGTGAAAAGTCATGGCGGCACCGACGCGATCGGCTTTGCTTCGGCCCTCGACATGGCCATCGCCATGGCCAAGGCGGACATCAACTCCAAAATCGCCGCCGACCGGGCGCGCGTGGGCACGGTCACAGCATGATACGCGCCAAGGTCATCGGCAGCGGTGCCTGTCTGCCGGACAATATTGTCACCAATGACGATATCGCCAAAAGCGTCGACACGTCCGACGAATGGATTCGCGACCGTACCGGGATCCGCGAACGCCGCATCGTGCGCGAGGGCGAGAAGACTTCCGATCTGGCGCTGGGCGCGGCCCGCGCGGCGCTGCTGGATGCCGGCATCGATGCCGGCGAGATCGATGTGATCATCTGCTGCACCACCACGCCCGATGAAACCTTCCCGGCAACGGCCACGGTGGTGCAGGCGCGGCTGGGCATGACGCGGGGAGCCGCCTTCGATGTGCAGGCGGTTTGCTCCGGATTCATTTTTGGCCTTTCGGTGGCGGACAATTTCATCCGCGGCGGCCAGGCCCGCACGGTGCTTTTGATCGGCGCCGAAAGCATGAGCCGTCTTCTGGACTGGAGCGACCGTTCGACCTGCGTCTTGTTCGGCGACGGCGCGGGCGCGATCGTCCTGCAGGCTTATGAAGGCAAGGGCGACAATTCCGATCAGGGCGTGCTCAACACCAAGATCTTCTCGGATGGGCGGATGCACGACATGCTCTATGTCGATGGCGGCCCGTCTTCGACCCGCACCACCGGGCATCTCAGGATGCAAGGCAAGGAAGTCTTCCGTCATGCGGTCACCAACATCGCGGCTGCGATCACGGCTTCCGCGGACGCAGCCGGCATCCCGATTTCCGAAATCGACTGGTTTGTCCCTCATCAGGCCAATCAGCGGATTTTGGACGGCACCGCCCGCAAATTGGGGATCGCGTCGGAAAAGGTGATTTCCACGGTCGCGGTCCATGGCAACACCTCAGCCGCCTCGGTCCCCCTGGCGCTGGTCACGGCCGTCCAGGACGGCCGGATCAAGAAAGGAGATCTGGTGCTTCTGGAGGCCATGGGCGGGGGCTTTACCTGGGGTGCCGGGCTGCTGCGCTGGTAGCCAGCCCGCTGGCCGATCCGGTGTTTGGGAACCGGAGCTTATGGTTTACGGCAAAGGTGCCATCTATCCCTTTGATGTTGACGGGAAATCGGCCAGAGCCTAACGTCCCGGCGGGGCTAAAGAGTCGCTTGCCATGTCATCAGACACATTGACCCGCGCCGACCTTACCGAAGCCGTCTTCCAGGCGGTGGGCCTGTCGCGCACCGACTCGGCCCAGATGGTCGAGGACATGCTCGAAGAAGTTTGCGGCGCGCTCGCCAAGGGTGAGACCGTCAAGCTTTCCTCTTTCGGGACTTTCGCGGTGCGCCAGAAATCGCAGCGCATGGGCCGCAATCCCAAGACTGGCGACGAAGTGCCGATCGCGCCGCGCCGCGTGCTGGTGTTCCGCCCCAGTCATGTGCTCAAGGCGGTCATCAACGGTCAAACTCCATCTCCGGAAGGCGAGGACTAATGGCGGCACCTGCACTCCGCGCAACTGGCGCCATCGCCAAATCGCCGGATGCATTCCGCACCATCAGTGAAGTCGCGACCGATCTGGACGTGCCGCAGCATGTCCTGCGCTTCTGGGAAAGCCGTTTCACGCAGATCAAGCCGGTAAAGCGCGCCGGCGGCCGCCGTTTCTATCGTCCCGACGATGTCGATCTGCTGCGCGGCATTCGTGCGCTTCTTTATGTGGATGGCCTCACCATCCGCGGCGTGCAGAAAATTCTAAAAGAACGCGGCCTTCGGCATGTGGTGATGATGGGCCGGGGCCAGGCGCCCGCGCCTTATGCCGCGCCGCCCAAAGCCGCCGCCCCGGCGCCGGCAGAGAAAAAGCCGGAGCCGAAAAAGCGGCCCAGCCATTTGCGGGCGGTGCCGTCTCCGATGAGTTTGCCGTTCTTCGATCTGATGGAAGACGCACCGGCCAAACCGGCGGAGGTAAAGTCTGCTCCGGCACCCAAAGCTGTGCCGGTCGCCGCCCCCATGGACGGCCTGGCGGGCGAGGAGCGGATCAAGCTGAAGACGATTCTGGCCGAGCTGGAAGGCCTCAAAAAGGGCCTTGTCCAGGCCCGCAAACGCGCGACGATTTAATTGTGCAGGTGCGGTTGCCTCCGGCCCGCCCCCCTGACATATTCCGCGCCCCCGAGGTATTTGGCCTCAAATCTTGGTATCGGAGCGTGGCGCAGCCTGGTTAGCGCACCAGTCTGGGGGACTGGGGGTCGTGGGTTCAAATCCCGCCGCTCCGACCATCTTTTCCGTCAACATCGGTAAGCGGGATTCCCGGCCCGTCGCTTCGCGCCGGGCGTTCGCCGGTCTCGCAAGCCTGTCGGCTTGCTCACGCGCTCCGCGCGCCCCGGCTCACCCCGCCGCTCCGACCATTGGTAATGCCGCCATAGGCGGCATTACCAATGCCAAGGCCGGGCGCGCGACAGCGCCTTGAGCCCGGCCGCGGCAGGATCCCAACCATTAATGTTTCAATCGTTATTCATGCCGCCATAGGCGGCATTACCAATGCCAAGGCCGGGCGCGCGACAGCGCCTTGAGCCCGGCGGCGGCAGGACCCAATCACTATGCGTCAATCGTTATTTCCAGCCGCCGCAGGCGGCATAACGAATGCCAAGCCGCCCGCCGCGACTGCGGAAAAGGGCAGCCCCGGCCATTATTTCAAAGTCTTGCTCATTTCCGCTACGGAAAGTAATGCACTGTTCACGGAGTTGAGGGAGGATTCGCCCGGACTTGAGGGCCTTCAATCCGGGGCAGGACATTTTGAGATTCGCGCTAGCCATACTTCTCGTTTTCGCGGCAAGCACGTCGGCGGTTTCTTCGCTTGACGCGCCGCATCCCCGCGCCGCAAGCCAAGTTGGAACCGCCCAGGCACCGCAGATTCTGGTCGCTTTCACCAGCGGTGAAGCGATGGTCGCCGGCATCGCGCTGGTCCCGTAACGCCAAAAAAGCCGGTTTCGGGCCTCGGTTAACGAATATTAGCGATCCTTCTTGCCGATTTGGGCCTTGCCGCTCTAGGCTTCGTCATCAGAGGCGGGGGCTTCAGTGGCGTATTCCTTCGAACCAGTACCGGCGCGTAAGTTGCCGTTCGACGTAAGCGTTTGCCTGACCTTTTTTGGTTTGGCGCTGTTCTGGATGGCGGCCGGGGTTGCCGTCTGGGCGCTGCTCTAGGCAGCATCCTTCCAGGCCGGCCGTTCAGCGCCTCGGAGGCGGCTGGGCGATATATTCGTTCCGCAATCTTCCATTCTGCTGGAGGACTTGGACCGCCACGCGGGCGCCGTCACGGCAGGCCAATTTTGCGTCCCGGATGGCGCGGCTGATGGCGTTGCTCTGGTTCGGCGAAGCGCCCAGGGGCGTGCGATTGTCGTCCAGCACGACAAATTTCAGCTGCCGGCAATCCCATTCGACCGTGAATATCCGCAATTCCTCGTCCTGCCCCATCGCTTGGGGCACAAGCCTCAAATGCACCATGGCGACGACCGGTATGGTCTACCGGACTTAAATGGCTGGGGCGCCGGAGTGTTCCCAAGGAAGCGGCCCGCCCACCGATTAATTCGCGGCAAAGCCTGCGGTGTTCAGCTTCGGGTGAGGAGATCCATGGCCGCCACCGCCATCACCTTGGCGGAATCGACCATGTCCTTTATGCCCACCCATTCATCGGGCTGATGCGCCAGGTCGAGCACGCCGGGACCGTAGGCGACACATTCCTTCAGGCGGCCGATCCGGTCGACATGCTTCTGGTCATAGGTGCCGGGCGAGCAGACGATTTCGGCATCGCGGCCCAAAATCCTCCGCACGGCTTTCGCCGTGGCCGTCGCCACCGGGCCATCGCGGTCCGCCATGGTCGGCTGGACACTGAAAAGATCGCGCATCTTGTAACGGAAGCCGCTGCGTTCGGCGGCAAGCTGTTCCAGCAACGCCTTCATTTCTCCCTGGACGGATGCCAAATCTTCTTCGATCAGGAAACGCCGGTCGATCACGATACGGCATGAATCGGCGACACAGGGCGAGGGCAGTCCCTCGAAATGCTCCGCTTCGCCGCCGTGAACCGAGTTGATGTTCATGGTCGATTGCCGCGCGCCCGCCGGCACCACCGGCATGTCGGAGCGGCGCGCGGCCAAAGCGGGATAAAGCTGGTGCTCGAATTTCTCCAAGACCGCGCTCATGTGACGGATCGCGCTGTCGCCCAGGAAGGGCATCGAGCCATGCGCCTGGCGTCCCATGGTCTCGATCTCCGCCCACCACACGCCGCGATGGCCGATGCAGACCCGGTCGACATTCAAGGGTTCGGGAATGATCACATGATCGACGCGGGGCTTGGAGAACCATCCGCGCTCGGCCAGATACGCGACCCCGCCATAGCCGCCGGATTCTTCGTCCACCGTTCCGGAGATTTCGATGGCGCCCGGCAATTCGATGCCGGAATCGATCAAGGCTTCGACCGCCACCACCGCCGCGGCGATGCCGCCTTTCATGTCGCAGGCGCCGCGCCCATAGACCTTGCCGTCCCGCACCAGGCCGCCGAACGGGTCCACCGTCCAGCCCGCGCCGGCCTGCACCACATCCAGATGCCCGTTGAAGTGCACGCAAGGTCCCGGCCTTGAGCCTTCATGGCGGGCCACCACATTGATGCGGGGATATTTGTCGCTGTCGCCGGGCGCGCCTTCGGCGCGGACATATTCGACTTTCATGCCGCGGCGGGCCAGCCGCGCGCCGAAAAATTCCGCGCAGGGGCGATAGGCTTCGCCGGGCGGATTGACGGTGGGAAAGCGGATCAGGTCTTGGGTGAGGGCAACGATCTCATCTTCGCGGGCTTCGATCTCGCGCAAGATCGGTTCGATTCCGGTCTGGATGTTCACGGCGTGTGCCCTC
>JAFECO010000008.1 GCA_018242085.1 Pseudomonadota bacterium | reverse complement strand
CTGTTCGGGACACGGCTGCTGCCGGTCGGCACGCTCTATGATCCCTTCATCTCGCGCGGCCTCGATGCGCTGAATTATGCCTGCTATCAGGATTCGCGCTTTCTTCTGGTGGCGACGCCGTCAGGCATCACGCTGTCGGGCGAAGGCGGTGCCCATCAATCGATCGGAACCCCGTTGATCGGCATGGCGCAGGACGGGCTGGCCGCGTTCGAACCGGCCTTCATTGACGAACTGGCGGTGATGATGCGCTTCGCCTTCGACTATATGCAGCGAAGCGGCGATGCGGAGCCGGATGCCCGTTCCTGGCTGCGCGATGCCACCGGCGGCTCGGTCTATCTGCGCCTCACCACCCGCCCCCTGGAACAGCCGCGCCGCGCGATGACGCCGGAGCTGTCGCAAGCGATCGTGGACGGCGCCTATTGGCTGCGTCCGCCGGGACCCAATGCCGAAGCGGTGATCGCCTATTCCGGCGCGGTCGCACCCGAAGCCATTGCCGCCATCGGCCGGCTGGCCGAGGACCGCAAGGATATCGGTCTTCTGGCGGTGACCTCCGCCGACCGCTTGAATGCTGGCTGGACGGCGGCGCAGCGGGCGCGCGAAAGCGGCCTTGCCCACGCCACCAGCCATATCGAGCGGCTGCTGGCTCCTCTGCCCCGTCATTGCGGCATCGTCACGGTGCTGGACGGCCATCCCGCCACTTTGGGCTGGCTGGGCGCGGTCCTGGGCCATCACACCCGTTCGCTGGGGGTCGAGCATTTCGGCCAGACCGGCTCGTTGGCGGAGCTATACCGGCATTACGGCATCGACGCGGATGGGATCGTGGCGGCCGTGGAAGCTATCGCTCCAGGCCGCCCCGTCCGTCATCTTCGTAGCCTCTGATCCCCAAGGGATCAGCCGCTTAAGCGATCAGGCCTTCTCGCCCGCCGCTTCGGCCACCATGCGATTGCCGGCACGGTAGGCCAGGATCGGGATGATCAGCGCGAAGATCAGCACCACGCCCAGGGTGATGATGGCGGTCGAATATTGGCCGGTCTTCTCATGGATATAGGCCATGAGCAGCGGCGACGGGATCGCCGCGAAGCCCCAGCCCAGCAGGATGAAGCCGTAGATCCCGCCCACATATTTGGAGCCGAAGAAATCCGCCGTGAAGGACGGCATCACGCCGAAGCCGCCGCCATAGCAAAGCTCGATGGCGCAGACCACGACCGTGAAGATCACCACGTCATGCACGGAGGGCAGATACAGGAAGAGCGGAATCTGGCACGCGAAGATCAGGAAATATGCCTGCGCGCGCCCGATCTTGTCGGAGATCCAGGCCCAGACGATGCGCCCGCCGCCATTGAAGATGCCGATGATGCCCACGATGGTGGCGGCGACGGCGGCATCGACACCCAGCTGCTGCTGGGCAAGCGGCGATGCCTGGCTCACGATCATGATGCCGGCGGACGTGTTCAGCGACAGCATCGCCCACAGCATCCAGAAACGGCCGGTCGAAAGCGCCTCTTTGGGCGTGTAATGAACAGCGCTGGCATTCTTGGAGACTTTGCCGGTGGGCACCCAGCCTTCCGGCGCCCAGCCCTGCGGCGGATTGATGAAGATCTGCGAGCAGACGATCACGATGGCGCCATAGACCAGGCCGAAATACATCAGCGTGGTGGGCACGCCCGACGAGATGATCAGCTTGGAGGCGATGGGCCCCATGATCAGGGCGGCAACGCCGAAGCCCATCACATTCACGCCGGTCATCAGGCCCCGCTTGTCGGGAAACCATTTGGTGATCATCGCCACCGGGCAGATATAGCCGAAGCCCATCCCTAAGCCGCTGAACAGGCCGTAACCGATATAGACGCCCGGCAGCCAGTGATGATCGACGGACCAGGACGCGATCACAAAGCCCAGGCCATAAATCACGCCGGCGAAAGTGGTGACGATGCGGGGGCCGACCTTGTCCTGCCACCAGCCGCCGATCACGGTGCCGATGCCCAGGCACGCCATCGCCATGTTGAAAGTGAGCGTGACTTGGATCTGGCTCCAGCCTTCGCTGGCCATCAAGGGTTTGACGAACACGCTCCAGGCATAGACCGAGCCGAGGCACATCTGCACCAGCAGCGCGGGGCCCGCAATGAGCCAGCGGTTCCTTAAAGATTCACCACTCATATATCGTCACTCCCTGGGATTCTTGTTGGCGCGTTGGCGCTTTTTGAAGAGATAGACCGGCACGATGCAGAGCGAACCCAGGACGGTCCAAAGCATCTGGTACCAGTAGAAAAAGGGGATGCCGAAAAACTCCGGCGTGGTGCGGTTGAAGAACGGCACCCACAGCAGCGCGACAAACGGCACCACGATCCAAAGATAGATCGGATGGAAATTCCGCCTCATAGCTTCCCCTAGGACAACAAAATGCCGCCTGATGACGGCGGCGTTTGTGAACCTAACGTAAGAATCATCTCATCCGCAATCGCAGATCATGCGACGTTTCCGCCACGTAAATCTCTAGAGATAATCCTCCGCCACCGTTTCGTCCCGCACCGGCGCATTCGATATCGTGCGGACGAGGAAGCTGACGACATAAGCAATGAGGATGTTGAGCAAGAGGGCGATGATGGCGGCGTAACAGGGAATCGTGACGCCGAACAAATCGAGCGAATAAACCGCCCCCTTGAACTGCAACGAGATGGCCATCCAGGTGCCGGCCACCATGCCCGCCAGCCAGCCCAGGAGCAGGCCGGAAGCGTTCAACTGACGCGGCGTGTAGAGCGCCAGCATCACCGAAGGCAGTGTCTGGCAGATCCAGATGCCGCCCAGAAGCTGCAGGTTGATCGCGTAGGAACTTTGCAGCGCCACGACAAAGAACAACGCAGCCAGCTTGGTCGCCAGCGACATGATCTTGGCCACCTTGGATTCGGTGGCGGGCGTGCAATCCGGCGCGATGAATTCCTTATAGATGTTGCGGGTGAAAAGATTTCCGCAGGAGATGGCCATGATCGCCGCGGGCACCAGCGCGCCCACGCCGATCGCGGCGAAGGCGAGCCCGGCGAACCATGGCGAGAAGGAATGAAGGAACAGCGCCGGAATGGCGAAATTGTTGCCGAAGATCCGGTACCCCTCGGCATATTCGGGCATTCCCTTGACGCCCACCGCCACCGCCATCACGCCCAGAAGCGCGATCAGGGCCAGCGCGAAGGTGAAGCTGGGAAGCAGGAAGGCATTGCGCTTGAGCACGCTGCGGCTCGACGACGAGAATACGCCGGTGATGGAATGCGGATAAAGCCACAGCGCCAGGGCAGACCCCAGCGCCAGCGAGGCAAAGGAGAATTGCGGTCCCAGATTGCTCTCGGTCCCGTGGCCCAGAAGCAGCGTCTTGGGGTCGGCGGCGGCGAAAATCTTGCCATAGCCGCCCAATTCGATCGGGATCACGACCACCGCCGCCAGCACCGCGACATAGACCAGGATGCCTTTGGCCACCGAGATGATCGCGGTGCCGTGCAGGCCGCTGTGATAGGTGTAGATCGCCAGAACCAGGAAGGCGACCAGCAGCGGCAGGTCGTGGAAGGCGCCGATCACGGGAAGATTGAGCGTAAAATTGAGGCCGATGCCCGCGAACACGATCTGCATGCCCATCAACTGCAGCGCGATATAGGGAATGGTGGCGACGATGCCGGTCGCGGCGACCGCAAGGGCGAGCCCCCGGCTGCCGAAGCGCCCGCGCACAAAATCGGCGGCTGTCACATAGCCGTGCTTGTGCGCCACCGACCAGAGACGGGGCATCACCACGAACAGCACCGGGTACATCAGGATGGTGAAAGGCACCGCAAAAAAGCCCGTCGCGCCCGCGCCCGCGACCAGGGCGGGAACGGCGACGAATGTGTAGGCGGTGTAGATGTCGCCCCCCAGAAGGAACCAGGCGATCAAGGTGCCGAAGCTGCGTCCGCCCAGACCCCACTGCCCCAGGTCGCTGAGGTTCACGGTCTTCATCTTGGTCGCATAGAAACCAAGACCCGCGGTTGCGAAAAACAGAACCAGAAAGACGGTCAGGGCGACGGGATTGGCGCTCATTTCCCCTTCCTCTCTTCATAGAGGTAAACGGGAATGGTGCAGGCCGTCCCCAGGAAGGTCCAAACCGTCTGGTACCAGTAGAAGAAGGGGATGCCGAAAATCTGCGGTTCTATCCGGTTATAAAACGGCACCCAGAGCAAAGCGACAAAAGGGACAATCAGGAGGAGATAAACCGGGTGGAAGCCGTGCTTCTTGGTTTTCTCATCCATGCCGTTTCCCCCACGCCAAGACGCGGCCAGAAATGGCGCGCGTCTTGGACCCTAACGTAGGAATCACCAGGCCTGCAAATAGTTTCCGTGGGGAAAAGAGGAAACCTATTTCTTGGCGTAGCGGACGATGTTCCGTTGCCCGACCTGAGCGCTGTACACATTGCCCTTGTTGTCGGCCCAGATGCCCTCGCCGCCGCTGGTGGCGCCGGCATCGGGGTTGGGATCGGTGTCGGGAATGAAGGCGGTGACGATGCCGTCCTTCACGCTGCCGATGCGGATGCCCCGCTTCCAGCCCGGATGATAGCCATAGCCCATCGGGGACCGGGATTCGGAGTCGGTCGAGTACAGGATGTCGTTCTTGTCGATATAGATCCCGCTCGGCCGGCCGAACTGGGTGTAGATCTTCAAGAGCTTGCCGTCCTGGGTGAAGGACTGGATGCGGTTGTTCCAGCGGTCCCCGACATACAGATTGCCTTTGGAGTCCATCGCCAGGGTGTGCGGCACGTCGAACTGGCCGCCGCCGATCCCGTGATCGCCCCACTGCTTGATGAAGTTGCCCTTGGAATCGAACTTCATCACCCGGGCATTGTGGCCCGGGCCTGCCTCATGGCCGTCTGCAATGAAGATATTGCCGTTCGGCGCCACCAGGACCGAGTTGGGCTCGTTGAAGGTCTTGGAATCGTTCCCCGACGCGCCGGGGGTGCCCATGGTCCGAAGCAGCTTGCCGCTGGTATCGAACTCCAGCACGACATTGCCCTTCTTGGCCGCCGCATCGACATGGCCGTCCGCGATCCACAGATGGTCTTTCTTGTCGATGAAGAGCGAGTGCGGGAACAGGATCATGCCCGCGCCGAAAGACTTGATGTAATTGCCCTTGGCGTCGAACTCGACCACCGGATTGACCGGGCTGCCGGCGCAATTGTTGGCGCCGCAGCGTTCGGCGACCCAGATATGTCCTTTGCTGTCGACCGCCACGCTGGACGAAGAGCCGAATTTGCGCCCGTCCGGCAGCTTGAAGAACTGCTCGTTGCTGACATACGGATTGGGCTGGGCGTTCGGGGCGTTGCGCGGATCGTTTGCGGTTGCCGACAGCACGCCGGACGCCTGGTTGGCCGCGTCCAATGCTTTCAGATCGGCAGGCGGGAACATCGGAGGACGTGCAGGCCGCGCCTGCCCGCCGGGTCCTGCGGCCTGCGCCGTTTGCGCGGCCGGAGCCGCGGGGGCCGCCTGGGCATGGCCACCGGGAACGGGCGGGACAAAGGCGACCGCCTTCAGGAATTCCGTCCGCGTGTCCATTTCCTTTTGTCCGGCGGGATAGCCGTTGGACTTGAGGATGAAGGAAAGAATTTCCGCATACTGGCCCCGGCTGAGCTTGCCGGGATTGTCCTGCGGCATGGTGGTGCGGATACGCTCGAACAGATCGCCAAGCGTCAGCCCGGCCCAGTTGGAGATGAATTCACCGCCGACCAGGGCCGGAGCCTCACCGTTTCCGGTGAGGCCCGAACCATGACAGGCCGCGCAATGGGCAGAGAACTGGTCGGCGCCCCTCTGTGCCTGGGCGTCGGTATAGGCGCCGTTCAGCACAGATGCCGCGCCCTGCCCCCATGCCGCGCCACCGGCGACGGCAAAGAGTGCAAGAGCGCTTGCAAGCACGGCAATTCTGTTACGCATGATGGTTGTCCGTATCCGATCGTTAGCCGTTATCCGGGAGCGTGTAGGCAACATATTCACCCGAATAATTGCCGCCGGAGATCGCCACCACGATGTACTGCTTGCCGTTGACCATATAGGTCATGGGCGAGCCGGACTGCGGCGCGGGCATCAGCAGATTGCCGACTTCCTTGCCGGTCGCCTGATCATAGGCGCGCAGCATGGCGCCGCGCGGATGTTCGGGCGTGGTGGTGATCTGAGGATCGCCCGCGACCACCAAAGTCTTGGTCAGCATATTGCCGATGCTGAGGGCGGCCTGGCCGGTGCGGGGAATGTTGAGCCCCTTCAATGCCGGATGGTTGCGGATATTGTCCGGCGTGTCGCCATGCGGCGTCTGCCAAACGATTTCACCCTTGTCGACATTGATGGCGCTGATGGTGCCATAGGGCGGCTTCATCAGCGGCAAGCCTTGCACGGCGGCGCGGACGGCATTGCCTCCCCTGGGGGCGGGCGGCGTAGCCCGCCTGGGGACCGGCGATGCGTCGGCGCCTTCGCCGGCGCCAGCGGCATCGACCATCGTCACAGGCACGCCGACCTGGCCCACGACATAAGGCAGATCGGTGAAGCCCGGCGGCGGCGGAACCAGACCCGTCAAGTTCTGGCAGCCGTCGCAGCCATAGGTAAAGACGGTGTGGGTTTCCGGATTGAAGGAACCGCCCGGCCAGTTGGTGCCGCCCGAGGCCGTGCCCGGAAGGAAGGTGCCGAGCTGCTGCGGGGTGGACACCACCGGCGGGGTGTAGATCGGGCCAAGCTTGAACCTCTTGACCAACTCAACCGCCTCGGCGCGCAGCGCCGGGGTGAAGTCGATCAGCTGGTCGATCGAGGTACCCGTGCGGGTATAGGGCTTGGGCTTGGACGGAATGGGCTGGGTCGGCGAATACCATTCGCCCGGCACATTGCCCTTCTCCACCTTCGTTTCCGGCATCGGCCAGACCGGCTTGCCGGTGATGCGGTCGAACACATAGAGCATGCCCATCTTGGACGGGTTCGCGACCACCTTCCTGGCTTTGCCGTCGATATTGACGTCCATCAGGAGCGGCGCCGAGGACATGTCATAGTCCCAGATCTCGTGATGGATGAACTGGAAATGCCATTTGGGCTTGCCGGTATCCAAATCCACCGCCACCAGGCTGTTGGCGTAAAGGCCGCTGCCGGGACGCTTGCCGCCATAGAAGTCGGAGGTGGGAGATTCCACCGGCAGATAAGCCAGATTGGCCACCGGATCGGCGGTGATCTGCGTCCACACGCCGGTATTGCCGGTATATTCGTTGGAATTGTTCAGCCAGGTCTCCGCGCCGGGCTCGCCCTTTTGCGGAATGGTACGGAACTGCCAAAGGCGCTTGCCGGTGCGCACGTCGAAGGCGCGCGCCGAACCCTTGTTGTTCTTGAAGCTGGTCGGGGTGAAGCCTTCGCGGAAGGCCGAGCCCACCATCACCCGGTCGCCCACCACGGTCGGCGTCGAATGCAAGCCGATTTCACCCGTGGTCAGGTCGGGAAAAATCTTCTGGTCGTCATCGGCTTTCAGGTCGACGGCGCCGTTATTGCCGAAGCTGGGAATGCGCTGGCCGGTCTTGGCGTCCAGCGCGATCAGCTGATAGCCCGGCGTGACATAGAGAATGCGCGCTTCCTTGCCGTCGCTCCAATAGGAGACGCCGCGGCCGGAAAGCTGACGGGGCGCGGCGGCGCCGCGCGCACCTTCCTTCTCGCCATGGACCCAGAGGAGTTCGCCCGTCACCGCATCCAGCGCGACCACCGCGCGGCGCGAACCGGCCGTGGTATAGAGCACGCCGCCGATTTCCAGGGGCGTGCCTTCCAGCTTGAATTCCGGACGGTTGCCCAGATTGTCGGTCTTGAAGCGCCACGCCACTTCCAGCTTGGAGAAGTTGGACGCATTGATCTGGTCCAGCGGCTTGAAGCGGCTGCCGGTGATATCGCCGGTATAGGCCGTCCAGTCCACATTCTGTCCGGTCTGGGCAAAGGCCATATGCCCGCCCAGCATCAGCGCCATCAGTCCCGCGCCGGCAATCAATTTCTTCTTCGTCGATGTCATATCCTTCGCCTTCTCAACACACATGGATTGGAGCGGCGCGTATCAACGCGGCCGCGGGGTCAAGCGGCGGCTTTCGGACCGCCGTTGGAAATTCAGAATAGAAACTGGAGATGGCCGCCCTGGCAGCGAACGCGAATTTCGCTGGAAATCGCAGCCGCTTGTGCCACGCCAGCCCTCATCGCATCACTGCGAATGGTACCCATGAACATCCTCCCAGATGTTGGTTTATCGCCGCAATACCAGCCCGAGCGCGTCGGACCGCTTCGGGTCCGTTGACGCTGAAGCTACCCCCTGGTTCCGCCAGAGACAATAGCCAAACAAAACCCGCCCATCTCCGATGGGAGATGGGCGGGCTGATAACAAGTCAGATCCTACGTCAGACCGGACTTAGAAGTTGTAGGTGATGCGGCCATAATAGTAGCCGCCGTTCGGATTGTAGGCCGAACCGATATAGTTGCGGTCGATGTTGGAACCGGTGTTGACCAGCTGCGCCGCGCCCGTGTTGGGGTTGGGCGTGGTGGTCACGAACGGCGCCGTGTTCGGGCGGATACCGAAAATGTTGTTGCCGCCGATGGCGAACTGCAACTGATCGGTCACGTCATACCGGGCTTCCAGATCGGTGATGCCGACCGCGGCCTGGTTCTCGGTATAGAACGGCGCGCCGCCATTGGGCGTGCCGAAGCCATGGACCGGACCATAATAGGTCTCGCGGAGGGTGACGCCGAACTTGTCCAGCGACCAGTTGGCCGCCAGGTTGATCTTCTCCTGCGGCGCACGGTGCGTGATGCCGAACAGACCCGAGAAACTGAAGAAGGTCGCGTTCGGCGTGGACGCCAACAACACCGCCGGCACCGGAGCGATGCTCGAGACCGAGGTCTGGGTGTAGTTGCCGGCCAAGGTCCAATCGACCAGACCGTAATCGCCGAAGTCGGTCGGATAATTGACCGTCAGATCGACGCCCTGGGTCAGGGTATTGATGCCGTTGATGAAGGAGGTGACGCCCGACTGCACCACCGTCGGATCCAGCACATTGCCGTGCGCCAGGATCGCATCGGTGACCAGCGGCGAATTGATCGCGCCGCCGACATTGTTGATGGTGCTGGTCAAGACGATGCGGTTGCCCAGGGCGATGCTGTAGGCATCGACCGTGACGCTGAGATCGGCCAGCGGGTGGGCGACGATACCCACGCTGTACTGCGTCGAGTTCTCAGGCTTCAGGTTCTGGATGCCCAGAACCTTGGCAGCGGCCGAGTTCGCCGGCAGCTGCACGGTGGCCGCGGTCGGGGTGACGTTGGTGGCCGAGTAGAACTCTTCCGCCAGGGTCGGCGCGCGGAAGCCGGTCGACAGGGTGCCACGAACCGCAAATTCCGGCGTGATGTCGTAACGGGCCGTGATCTTGCCGATCTTGGCATCGCCGAAGTCGGTGTAATGCTCGAACCGGCCGGCGACATCGAGCTGCAGCTCCGGAATGGGAGCCAGCGCCAGGTCGATGTAACCCGCATAGTTCTTGCGGCTATGGATGCCCGCATCGGTCGCCGCGAAGCCCGGGAAGGACTGCGAACCTTCCTTATAGGAAGAGGCGAAGTCACCCTGACGGATCGAATAGGAATCTTCGCGGGCTTCCAGGCCCACCGCGACGGTCAGAGGCGAGGCCATGCCGATATTGAAGGGATGGGTCGCATCGATGGTGCCGACAAATTCCGAGGCGGTGAAAGTGCCGTCATAGAAGTTGGTCGGCGACTGGTGGGTGTCGATGAACAGCGAGCGGTTGCCCGAGTTCCAGGTGTAGATGTTGTCGATATCCTTGCCGTAGCCCATGTTGGCGTCGACATCCCAGCCGGCGAGATTGAACTTCACGCCCGCATTGTACTGATAGTCGTCTTCCTTCAGCACTTCCTGCGGATTGAAGCCCTTCGGCGCGAACACCAGCTCGCCCGGGGTATAGAGCGTGCCGGCCTGGCCCGAAGAGATGATCACGCCGTTGGAATTCAGGCCGTTGTTGCCCAGCGGCAGAACGCCGGCGCCTTTGCCGGTATCGACACCGATGGCGCAGACCGGGGTGATTCCGTTCGCCAAAGTCGCGGTGTTGTAGCCCTGGCGATTGGTCGCCGAGCAAGGCTGGCTGGAGCCCGGCGATGCGATGACCTGGGTCGGCAGGCGGTCATTTTCGTTCGCCTTGGCGAAGCGATGGCCATAGCTGCCGAAGCCGTAGAGCTGAACATTGTCGGAGATATCGTAGCCCGTATTCACCATCGCGGTGGTCAGCTGGAACGCGGCATCGCCCGAAATGTGATTGGTGCGCGGATAGCCGGGAATGGCCTGACGCTGCGCCAAGGGAATGCAGACGCCGCCCGTGCAAGGCACCACGCCGGCCGCGTTCGCGACATTGGTCGGATTGCCCGGCGTGCCGCCCACGCCGATCGAGCCTTCGGCCACGGTGTTGCCGTTGGCGTCGATCAGGCGATTGTCGGGGCCGCCATTCTGGGTGAAGTTGTGGAACTTCTTGTCCATGGTGACATTGACGAAGCCCTTGTCGAACAGGGGCATGCCCATGTTGAAGGCGATGTCGTAGGTCTGGCCTTCATTGCTGTAATTCTGGCCGCTGGTGAACTCCACCTTGCCGCCGGACGACTTCTTCTTGAGCATGATATTGACCACGCCGGCGATGGCGTCGGTGCCGTATTGGGCGGCGGCGCCGTCCATCAAGACTTCGATATGGTCGATCGCCGCGGTCGGGATCAGCGAAATGTCGGGCGCCGCGCTGCCACCGAAGGCGCCACCCAGGACGTGCAGATTGCCGGTGCCGTGACGGCGCTTGCCGTTCACCATCACCAGGGTCGCATTGGGCGAGAGGCCGCGAAGCGCCGCCGAAAGCGTCAGGTTGGCGAGATCGCCGCCCACCGCTTCCACGTTGAAGGACGGAACGGTCTGGCCCAGGGCCTGGCGGAGGTCGGACGAGCCGGCGCCGCGGGTCAGCGAATCGGAGCCCAGCACGGTGATGGGCGCGGCGCTGTCCGCTGCCGTCATGCCCTGCACACGGGTGCCGGTCACAACCACGGTTTCATTTTCGGCGTTCTGCGCGAGGGCGGGTGCCGCGACAACGGCGAACGCCGTCACGGACGCGCCGATGAGCAAGGAATTTTTCAGATTGAGCACGTGGATATTCCCCTGAGTGTTGGTCTTCTGGACGCTCGGGAGAAACCACCTTGATAATACCAAGGTATAGTATTTCTCCCGTATAGGCCTAGAGATTCGGCCATATCAGGGGGTGATATTGCACTAATGGATAGGAGTCTACCGCTAATGGATCATACAACTGCACGAAACAGTCATAAAATACAGAATTTGCACAACTTTTGTACATTCAATCCCATTACAGGGGTGCCTACACTTCAGGCGGGGATTTGGCATTCCATAGGGAAAGCAATGGCTTGTAATCCGATGGCGAATTGTCACCTGAATGACTCATTCGGTGTTGCGTGAATACACCAAATAAAAAAAAGCGGATGCCGGAAGCATCCGCTTTTTCATGAACGCTGAAGTTTCGAGCGTTAGCGGGACTTTTTGACCGCAACCAGCTCGATTTCCACCAGATCCGACGATCCGACCAAGGCTGCGACCTGAATCGTCGCGCGGGCGGGCTTGTTGGGCTGAGCGGCGGTGCCGAACTCCTTGAGCCAGGAGGAATTCATTCCGGCGAAGTCCATCTTGCCGCCCTTGGCCGGGTCGCCGACCAGAAAGACATGCGCCTGCACCACATCGCCAAAAGTGAGGCCGTGCTTGGCCAGCTCGGCCTTGAGACCGGTCAGGGTGGCTGCGGTCTGAGAGGCGGTATCGGTACCCTCCCCCGTCGAGCCGCTGACATAGTAGGTGTCGAAACCGGCAGGCACCTTCACCGAGCTGGCAAAGGGCGCCTTGCCGTCCTGATTGCGCACCACCATGTCGGCGGCGACCGCGCCGGAGACGAAAAGACCGGCGCCAAGCGCGGCGACGCACGCGTATTTCAGAGCCTTGTTCATATCATTCCTCCTCTATGGATCAGGGACGCGTTGCCTTGACGTCGGCCGGCGTTACCTTGTCCTTGTAGTTGTTGCCGAAATGCGTGCGGATGTAGTTGACCACATCGGCGACCTGCTGGTCGGAGAACATCCCGCCCAGAGCCGGCATGGCCTTCTGGCCATTGACGACCACCGAGACCGGATAGCCCGCGACTTCCAGCTTCGGATTCTTGGCAAGCGCCGGGTACATGCCCGCGCCGACCGCGCCCTTGGCGTCCGGCATATGGCAGCCCTGGCAGACATTCTTGAAAATGGCCTCGCCTCCCTGCTCGGTAAAGCCGCCCCGGCCACCACCGGCGCCGGCGCCCTGCGCGTAGGCGCCGGACGAAACAGAAAGGCCCAGCAGCAGCGCCGACCCCATAACCACAAATGCAGATTTCATAATCCCCTCCGAATTTAGGCCGCCACAACGCGCTGATGCAGACGCTTGATCGCATCCAACGCCGATACAATTGCACCTTCCTGCCACGCGCCCAAATGGGACGCATGCTCGCCCGCCAGAACCATCCGGCCGTCGATCGCACAAAGGGCGTCGTAATTCTTGGCGCGGTTGGCCTCGCTCCATTGGGCAAAGCAGCCCAAGGTCCAGGGCATGCGATGCCAGCCGACCGAAACGCCATTCTCGAACTCGGTGCGGTATTGCGGATGGATCGCCGCGCCGCAATCGACCACCACCTTCATGCGCTCTTCGGGCGACATCGAAGTCAGCTCGAAGGCGTGCGGGCCGAACGTATAGGCGCCCAGCACCACGCCCTTTTGGGTCTGCATGAACTGGGTCGACGGATAGGAGATCAGCGCCACCGGCTGGTCGGTATAGGTGATGCCGCCATAGATGCGCTCATCGTCTTCCCACCAGCGGCGCTTCATCTGGACGCCCGCCTTGAAGCCGGCGCTGTAGGAGAGCGAGTTGATCGCGTTCTTCAGCGGCGCGCCGATCTGCATCGGCACCTGGCTGAGAATGGTGGCCGGAATGGTGTTGACGCACCAGTTCGCGGTGGCGGTCTGCACCGCCCCGCCCTTTTGCGCGTCGACATAGGAGACCGTGACGCCGTTCGCGTCCTGCTTCACCTCGGTCACCTTGCAATTATACTTGATCATGTCAGGCGGAAGCGCGCGCACGAAACCGGCGCTGATCATGTCCATGCCGCCGACCGGCTGGAACATGGTCATCTGATATTCGTATTCGTGGCCGGTCAGAAGCCCAGTCCACAGGCGCGACTGCAGCAATTCGCTCATCGCCATGGGGTCGGAATCGGTCGGCTGCCAGGAAAGCCCGCCGCCCGGATCCACGTTATAACCGCGATGGTTGGAAACCAGCGCGCCCTTCTTGTATTCATAGTTGCGATCCAAGGCGCCATAGGCCCGAAGCGCCTGCAGCAGGACCTCGGCATCCTCTTTGCTCACGGCCTGGTCGAGCTTGCCCTGGGCGGTGACCTTGGCCAGCAGCTCGGAGATATGGCCGCGGAAATCGGTCTCGACTTCGCGGTAGCGCTTGGCCTTGCCGCCGAACGCTTTGCTGTTATGGATCATCGCGTTGTAATTGATGATCGAGAACGGTTCGAGCGGCACATTGAGGCGCTTGCAGTAATCCAGAAGCGCGATGTGGTGATAGGGAATGCGCATCGGGCCCGGATTGACGTAGAAGCCGGAATCGAACTGGCACTGCTGCTTGAAGCCGCCCAATTCGTTGACGGTGTCGCCGCCGCGGATGGAGATGTTACGCCCGCCGGCCTTGTGCTGATATTCCAGCACCTGGACCTTGTAGCCCGCATTGTGCAGTTCCAGCGCCGCGGTCAACCCGGCCAGGCCCGCGCCCAGCACCACCACGGACGCGCCTTTGACATCGCCGCTCAGCTTGGTGGGGCCGGTGTAACCGGACTCGCCCGCATAACCGAGATCGGTCATCGCCTGGTACATCACCGCGCTGCCGGCGGCCATGCCGATCATGCGAAACAGAGAACGCCGGCTCATCGGCGCGAAATTTTGCTCAGCCATCTTTAAATCCCTAAATCCCCTTCATGGGCCGGAAGCCGAGCGGATCCCCCAATGCGCGTTCGCGGCTTCTTGCGGCCGTGGCGGCTTTTCTGGGGTGTCGCAATGCTTCAATCGTCCCGGCCGAACGAATTTCTAACGCAAGGTCAGGAACCGCGCCAGCCCGGAAAATAGGCAGCACGGTCGCAGATGATCGTGATTTTCTGTCACGACGGCAATGTTTTACGACAAACTCTTACGACAAAAAGGCTTCGATCTTGTCCGCCGCGCGCACCAGATCGGCCAATGACGGCGTCCCCATCTTGTGCATCACCTGGGCGCGGTGAATCTTGACCGTCACTTCGCTGAGGCCCACTTGCGCCGCGATCTGCTTGTTGATCTGGCCGGTCACGACAAGCTTCATGATCTCGCGCTCGCGCTTGGTCAGCGTGCGATAGCCGCTGAGAACGCCCGAAACCTGTTCCTCATTTTCACGTTGCGCCTGATCGCGGCGCAGCGCCGCCTGCACGCATTCCAAGAGATCCTGCTCGCGGAACGGCTTCTGCAGGAAATCCACCGCACCGGCCTTCATCACCTGCACCGCCATGGGAACATCGCCATAGCCGGAAATGAAAATAATAGGAATTTTGTCCTTTTGGGCCAGGAGCCGCTTTTGCAGTTCCAGACCGCTGGTGCCGGGCAGGCGGACATCCAGCACCAGGCATCCGGCGACCTGAGGATCGCGGCGGGCGAGGAATTCCTCTGCGGAAGAAAAAGCTTCGGCCATATGGCCGACGGACAGCAGCAGGTCCCGAATGGCGTCGCGGACGGCGGCGTCGTCATCGATCACAAATACGATCGGAATATTATGCATCCACCAGCTCCCCCCCGAGAGCGGTAATACTTTTGTTTAAGTTTTGAGGAATGTCCAGCTTTAAAGCTGTCTGTTTTCTAGGCAAAATTCTTTTGGGGACGCCACAAATCTCTTATGGAACAAAGAGATCCGCGACCATGTCCATCGGGGGGATGGTGCCCAGAAGAGGACTCGAACCTCCACGCCTTGCAGCGCTAGTACCTGAAACTAGTGCGTCTACCAATTCCGCCATCTGGGCAGATGTCGAAGGGCCGGATGTTTAGGGTCGCCGTTCCATCCCGTCAACTGCTCAAACCCCTTTTCGCCGCAACTCCTTCTGGCTAAACACGACCGCGCTCAACCGGATTCTCGCCATGGAAGCAAAACAGATCACCGTCTTTGGCGGTTCGGGGTTCCTGGGACGGCATGCCGTCCGCGCCCTGGCCAAGGCCGGCTGGCGCATCAAAGTCGCCACCCGCCACCCGAATCAGGGCTTTTTCCTGCGCCCGCTGGGCCAGGT
>JAFECO010000089.1 GCA_018242085.1 Pseudomonadota bacterium | reverse complement strand
CGCTGGGATATTTGTTGTCGGCTCCGGTGGCGGAATCGATCCCCCAGCCGACGGCGCCGCCCAGAATGATATTGCCGAACGTGCCGATGCCGTAGCCGCTTTCCAGGTTGACGCTCGCCGTCTGGTAGCCCGGCTTGGTGCAGGTCACTGCGATATCGTACTTGGTCTTGTCCACATGCACTCTGCCCGGCGTGCTGTAGAGGGTGGCAAGATGCTCGCCGTTGCGATTCAGGTCGCAATGGCCGCCAGACGGGCTGCTGGTGATGGTGATCTCCTGCGACGTGCCCTGCGTGATTGTACCGCAGCCCGACAAGCTGACAGCCATGAGGGCGGCGGCGGTCGCCGTGCCGATAACAGATTTCATGTGAAGTCCCCACCCAAATGCATCGGACCAAAGAAGCCCACCGGCACCCTAGAGAGCTGGTGCGCAATTGCCAGGAATGATTGCGCGCGTAGTTGCGATGGGATTAACAGAGAAATGCCAGTCGATACGCAGGTTGTAATCTTCCGCTCACAAGTTGTATTCGTTAACCATCGGTTAACCCAGCGCAACGAGTGTCTGCCGCGTCATAGGAGGGCAATCAATGCGCTTATTCACCACCGTTTCTCTGGCGTTGCTTTGCGTATCGAGCGCCGCGTTTGCAGATGCGTCCAGTCCCACTAGCTATAGCGGTCTGCGCGGCAGTCTGGCGTTCGAGGGCACGATCAGCGGGCACGGTGCGACCACACCGCCCACGACCGTCAAGCTCAGCACCGGTACAGGCGGCGGCGCTTCGGTCTATTGGGGCTGGTATCTGCCTTATGGACTCAGAACCGACCTTGAGTTGCTTTACCGCTACCAGCCATTGTCGAATGCCACCGTCAGCGGAACGAAAGTGGAGGTGGGAGGCTATTCCGAAACCTTTGCACCCATGGTCAATGCCTATTGGGATATCCCGGTCGGCGACACGGGCGTGCGTCCTTTCGTTGGCGCTGGCGTCGGGTATGGGTGGAATGAAACCGGTCTCAACAGGATCGACACCACCACATTCCCGACCCTCCATAACGATGGTTGGAAGTTCTCGTACAATGCCATGGCCGGCTTGAGCATCCCCATGGGTACCGGTTATCGCCTCACGGGAATGTACCGCTGGCTGCACCAGGACATCAGTGTTTCGTGCGCCGGGGCATCGTGTAGTTCCGGCTTTAACTCTTCGAGCATCGATATCGGGCTGGAATTCGATCTGTAATTCGCGTCGGCGGTGGACTGCCTTTGGGTGTCCACCGCCGCTCTAGGCAGCTTTCGTTTGAGCCTCGAAAAATTCGCGCTTCGATCTTCACTTTGCCGGGTTGCGGACCGGCGGGGCAAAAATTGCGTATTTGAGCCCTTACAGGGCTTGCGCATGTCTCGTCTTTCCGTAAGCGCTTGATTTGGCTGGGGAAGAAAAACCCTGCCGCCGGGCGCTTCTCAATCTCTGATACTCATTTGCGATCGCATCCCATTCGGCCGCGCCCGTATAGATTTCGTGACACAAAATCAGTTCACTCTTTGGAATGGGTGCGACGTTGAGGTCAGGGTCAGTGATTGCGAGCGGTTTGCAAAAGCTTGCTTGGATACCATAGTTTACGGCGTCGATATTTGCTGGCCTCCGGCCCGACAGGGCGTCGTCGAAGCATCCGGATATCGGCTGGATAGGTTGTTCGCAGTAGGAGACCTGTCCAGAAGCCTGGATAAACCGACGAGGGGGATGAGTGCGTATCAAGGGCCGCGGGCTGCTGATTTCGAGTGCGACCATGGCGATGCTGGCCTGGACCGCGCAAACCGCCATGGCACAACGCGCCGCCGAAAATGCGGTGACGCAGTCTGACGACGCATTCGGCACCAGCGTCGGCAACGAGCAGGTCGGGCTTTATTCGCCGCGCAATGTGCGCGGTTTCTCGCCCACCGATGCCGGCAATATCCGCATCGAAGGGCTTTATTTCGATCAGGTGACCGAACTCAGCCCGCGCCTTCAGGAATCCTCGCGCATCCGGGTGGGCATTGCCGCCCAAGGCTATGCGTTTCCCGCGCCGACCGGCGTGGTCGATTATGTGTTGCGCAAGCCGGGACATACCGCCCAGCTGAACAGCTTGAGCGAAATCAACAATCGCGGCGCCACCACGCTGGAATTGGACGGTGCGTTACCGCTGATGGGCGAGACGCTGAGCCTTGGCGGCGGATTGGGTTTTTATCGCAATTATTTTCCGGACGGCGGAAGCAATTGGGAAGCCAACCAGGGCGTGACCTTGCGCTGGACTCCGACCGCCAGTCTCGAACTGCTTCCTTTCTGGTCCCGGTCGGACACCTATCACGGCAAGAGCGGGCCGGTTTACATTCCTGACGGATCGTTCCTGCCGCAACCATTTCCCAGCAAGCATTTCAAAGGCCCGGATTGGGCGCTCAACCGGCGTTTCGAAATCAATTACGGAACGCTCGCCCGCTGGCGGATTTCCCAGGGCTGGAATCTGCAGGCCGGACTGTTCCGCTCGGTCGAAAAGAAGCTGCACCAGAACTACATCCTGATGACCGACCTCGATCCGCAGGGCGTCGCGGATATGGTGGTTTATTCCGATCCTCCGACCCAGCGTGCGTCCACCAGCGGCGAAGTGCGGGTGGAACACACGCTTGCCGAAGGCGCGCGCACGCATCGCGCCATCCTGTCCTTGCGGATGCGCGACCGCAACAGCCTGTATGACGGTTTCGATTCCGTGGATCTGGGGCCGGTCGCCATAGACCAGCGCCTCCATGGCACCTTGCCGTCGTTCCAATATTCGGCGCAGACCACCGATCATGTGAGCCAGGCGATCTTGGGCCTGGCCTATGAAGGGGTCTGGAAGAATGTCGGACAGCTGGGGCTTGGTATCCAGAAAATCCGCTACAACAAGAAGACGCTCGTGCCGGGGCAGCAGGCGGTAACATCCAAGGACGATCCCTGGCTCTTCAATGCCGCCGTGACCGGATATATCTCCGACGATCTCGCCATCTTCGGAAGCTATACGCGGGGCCTGGAAGAAAGCGGGACGGCGCCCCAGAATGCCACGAACCGCAACGAAGCCTTGCCGGCCATCACCACCAGCCAGAAAGACCTCGGCATACGCTGGTCGATGGACGAAGGCATCAAGCTGGTGGCGGCCCTGTTCGATGTCCAGAAACCCTACTTCAATCTCGATGCCGCCAACCGTTTCGGCGAATTGGGCGAGACGCAGAACCGGGGCATAGAATTTTCCTTCAATGGCAGCATCACGCCAGATCTGGATATTGTCGCCGGTGCGGTTCTTTCGCAGCCCAAAGTGTCGGGCGATGCGGTGCGCCTGGGCGTCGTAGGGGCCAAGCCGGTGGGTATCGCCTCGCGCAAGGTCGATTTCCATATGGAATGGCGGCCGCCGTCAGTTGAGGATATGTCGCTCGACATGGGCGTCCGCTACATCGGCAGCATGGTGTCGACCCGGGACAATCTGGTCTCCATTCCCGACCGCACCATGGTGGATGCGGGCGCGCGCTATCAGTTCCGCCTGCACGAATATCCGGCCTCGCTGCGCTTTCAGGTCACGAATATCTTCAACACGCGCAGCTTCGATCTGGCGGGCGCCGGCGCCTATAATATTTTCTTCCGCAGCGGCCGGCTGATCGATACGCGGTTGATCGTGGATCTGTAGCGGACTAGCCGGCTTTCGCCGCCGCCTTTTGGTCTTCGGGTTCGGCGGGTCGCCCCGGTGCATCAGCACGTGACCGCGTAATATCGGGGAACACGCCGATCACAGATCGTCCCGCTCCCGCTCGGCCTCGGCCTCCCGGTCGCGCCGCTCCTGTTCTTCCACCATGGCCCGATGGGATTTTTCCTCGGGGGTGGCGGCCGGTGCGGGGGGAACGGTCGGGGGTGCCGCCGTCTGGGGCGGCTTTCCGGCGGGCTTGGGTGGATTCGGCGTCTGGGCGATGGCGGGAATCGCCGCCAGCCAGAGACTCAGGCCCGTGGCGCCAAGCAAAGATATTTTCATGGGAGGCCAGTCTGGCTTCCGGACAGGGAAGGGGTCAAATCCCCTGTTTCCCGCCGTCGAAGCGGCGTTCACCCATCGGACGTTTGGGGCGTTATTTTCCTCACCTCTTTTTCCGAAAATTTTTTTGTGGCGATGCCGGGCCTCCTCTTTATTGTAGTGCTATCAGGGGAAAAGATGACGGGCACGGAAACATGACCGACATCCCGGTCGGTCGGGAGCTTTGGGGCGATTTGCTGCGGCAGATTGCGCGCCGGACCCGTAACCGCATGGATGCCGAGGATTTGCTCCATTCCGCCTATCTGCGCCTGGAGCGCTATCGCAGCCAGAACGCGGTCAACGACCCGGCGGCTTTCCTGGTGCGTACCGCCTTCAATATCAGTATCGACAATTACCGCCATGCCAAAATCCAGCAAAACCAGGCGGAAACGCCGGACGTCGAGGACGCGGCGCCTTTGCAAGATGAGGTCGTTGCGGCCCGCGCTCGTCTAGCCAGGGTGAAGGCGGGGCTGAATCAGTTGACGCCCCGGACGCGCGAGATCTTCCTCATGCACCGGCTTAACAACATGAAATATCACGAAATCGCGGACCGGCTGGGCATCAGCCAAAGCGCGGTTGAAAAGCACATCGCCAAGGCCGTACTTTTTCTGACGGAATGGACCGAAGGCTGGTGAGATGAGGCAACCTTCTCCTGGCGCGCCTTATGTGAAGGAAGCCGCGATCTGGCTGGCGCGGCTGCGCGCCGACGACCGCTCGCTGGAGGATGAGCGCGCGTTCCGCGCCTGGCTGATGGCCGATCCGCGCCATGCCGCCGCCTTCGAAGCCGTCAATGGCATGTGGGAAAGCGTCGGCGCCCTGTCGCGCGACATGCGCAGTGGCGAGGTTCCATTGGAACCCCGCTTCAGCCGGCGCAAGCTTTTGAGCGGCGGCGTCGGACTGGCGGTGGTCGCCGGCGGCACCTTCGCGCTTGTGCAATCGGCGGCCGCGGAAGTCTATCAGACCGATATCGGCGAGCAGAAGCATGTCACGCTGAAGGACGGCACCGGCGTTTTCCTGGACACCGATACCAAGCTGGTGGTGGATTTCGACGACAAGGACCGCAAGGTCGATTTGCGTTATGGCCGGGCGAATTTCCGCGTCGCGCCGGATGCGAGACGGCCTTTTGCCGTGGAAGCGGCGCAAAAGCTTGTGATCGGCACGCGCTCGACGTTCGATGTGCGCCGCTATGGCGACGATATTTCCGTGCTGCTGATCCATGGGCAGGCCACCGTCAAGAACATGGCCGCCGATCTGGGCGCCGGACGCCAGCTGCGCGACGGCGAAAGGCTGAGCTTCATTTCCGGCCAGTCGCCGAAGCTGGACAAGCCCAACCTGCTTCCGCTGATCGCATGGCATACCGGCCAGGCCATTTTCGAGAATTCGCTTCTTACCGATGTCGTGCTGGAGATGAACCGCTATTCCACCATCAAGCTGGAAGTCGATGACGCCCGCATCGCCCGCTTGAAGGTCAGCGGCGTGTACCGGGTCGGCGATAATACCAATTTCGCGCGTTCGCTTTCGCGTCTTCTGCCCGTGGAAATACGGGTTGTGAATGATCGCATCCAGCTCGTGGGCGATGACGCCCGCATGCTGCAGGGGTAGCAAGCCCCGTGGCGCCTTGCGCTTTGGAAGAAGGTGGGAATTTATAACAGCCACCGCTTGGGAGGGGCTGGATGTCGGGCATAAGGGGGATACGGGCAGCGTTTCTCCGCGGTGCCGGCATCCTTGTTCTGACGGCGGGCATGGCGCGGGCGCAGAGTGTCAATTTCGCGCTGCCGGCGCAGCCGCTTTCCGATTCCCTGAAGGCTGTCGCCCAGCAGACCGGACAGAATATCCTGTTCACGCCCCAGGCCGTCGCCGGCCTGACCGCTCCGGAATTGCGCGGCCAGATGAGCGGCCGCGAAGCGGTGGACGCGCTGCTCCGGGGCACCAACCTGGGCGCCGATCCGGACGGCAATGGCGGACTGATCGTCCATGCCGCCGCCGATACCGCGCGCGCCAATCCGCAACGTGCCGCCGGCGGGCGCCTGCCGGCTCCGGGCAGGGCCGATCAACTCCCACCCGCCCAGAATCCTTCTTCGTCGTCGCCGGTTTTTGCGCAAGGCGATGCGGTGCAGGGCGCAGCGCTTTCCCCAGGCGGCATCATGACCGAACAGGTCATCGTCAGCGCGTCCCGCATTTCGATCGGCGGCTATCAGCAGCCCACGCCGGTCACGGTGGTCACCGGCGATCAGCTCAAGCGCGATGCGTTTACCGATATCGGCGACGCGATCCGCCAGTTGCCGGCCTTCGGGGCTTCTTCCAGCCCGAACAACACGTTTGCCGCCAACTATATTGTCAGCGGCACGCCCGGCATCAGTGTCGTCAATCTGCGCAATCTGGGCGTCCTGCGCACCTTGGTCCTGTTCAATGGCCAGCGCGTGGTGGCCTCGGCGCTATCGGGGGGCGTGGATCTTTCCACCATGCCGACCAGCCTGGTGCAGCGGATCGACGTGGTGACCGGCGGCGCCTCGGCGGCATGGGGTTCCGACGCCGTCGCCGGCGTGGTCAATGTCATTCTCAACAAGAAGTTCGACGGATTTGCCGCGAATATCGAGGGTGGCGACAGCTGGCAGGACGATCACCGCTTCTTCAAGGGGGAAGCTTCTTACGGCACCGATTTTGACGGCGAGCGCGGCCATCTCATCGGCAGCGTTTCCTACAGCAACAGTCCCGATACGCTTTTTGTCAGCCAGCGCTCCTGGTACCAGAACATCAAGCTGGTCAACAATCCGGCCTATGCGCGGGGCAACGGTCAGCCGCAATAT
>JAFECO010000088.1 GCA_018242085.1 Pseudomonadota bacterium | reverse complement strand
GGTGTCAGCCGGCCAGCCAGTCGGGGATATGGTCTTGGGCGATGAGCTGCTCATGGGTCAGTCTGGGTCTGACAATGGCCCATTCCGTGCCCCTGACCAAGACCTCCGGCGCGGGCGGGCGGGCGTTATAGGAGGACGCCATCACCGCGCCATAAGCGCCAGCCGATTGAATCGCCACAAGATCTCCGGATTTCAACTCCGGCAGGGGCCGTGCGGCGGCGAAAAGGTCCGATGTTTCACAGACCGGCCCCACCACGTCATATTTGATCCGCTCAGCCCCAGGTTGAGGTTCCCGGAGCGGAACGATCTCGTGATGGGAATCGTACAGCGCCGGACGGATCAGGTCGTTCATCCCCGCATCCACGATCAGGAAGGTCTTGGCGTCGCCCCGCTTCACATAGATCACCCGCGTCACCAGCACGCCCGCATTGGCGGCGATCAGCCGGCCGGGTTCGAAGATCAGCCGGCAATTCAAATCTTTCGTCACCCGCGTGACCATCGCGCCATAGGCGGCGGGATCGGGCGGCGGCCGATTGTCTTCGATATAAGGCACGCCCAAGCCGCCACCCAGATCCAGGCGGGTGATGGCATGGCCGTCGCCGCGCAGGGTGGCGACCAGTTCGCCCACGCGGCGGAACGCGGCCTCGAAGGGTTCCAGGTCGGTGATCTGGCTGCCGATATGGACATCGACGCCCACGATTTCGATGCCCTTCAATTTTGCCGCTTCGGCATAAGCCTCGCGCGCGTGAATGAAGGGAATGCCGAATTTGGTTTCCGACGTGCCGGTGGTGATCTTGGCGTGGGTCTTGGCGTCGACATCGGGATTGATGCGCAAGGTAACGGACGCGCGCTTGAACATGGCGAGCGCCAGCGCGTTCAACGCGTCCAGCTCCGGCTCGCTTTCGACATTGAACTGATAGATGCCCTCTTCCAGGGCCAGGCGCATTTCCTCGGCGGTTTTGCCCACGCCTGAAAACACGATCTTGTCGGCGGTAATGCCCGCGGCGCGGGCCTTTTTCAGTTCCCCGCCCGACACCACATCGGCGCCCGCGCCCAATCTGGCCAGGGTCTTGAGAACGCCCAGATTGCCATTGGCCTTGACGGAAAAAGCGACCAGCGAATTCTTGGGCAGGGCCTGCGTGAAGACTTTATAGTGCCGTTCCAGGGTGGCGCTGGAATAGCAGTAAAAAGGCGTGCCGATTTTTTCCGCGAGGTGATCGAGCGCGACCTCCTCCGCCGACAGCACGCCGTCCTTGTAGGAAAAGAAATTCATCGTCGGTCAGCGGCCAATCGGATAGGGCGGGCGCGACGGATCGGGCTGATTGCGCGGGGTGGTGGTGCCATCCGGCTTGGTCAGTTCGTTCTTCACGCCACAGGACGCGGCCAGCAGCGAAACCATTGCGATCAGGATCAGCTTCTTCATCTCAACTTCTCCCGCCAGAAATGAATCTGTTCCTTGACGCGGTCGGGGGCGGTGCCGCCCAGGCTCATGCGGGAGCGGACGGAGGCTTCCAAGGACAGGACATCGAAAACCGCCTGGGTGATGGCCGGTTCGATCTTCTGCATCTCGGCCAGGGGCAGCATGTCCAGAGTGACGCCCAATTCCTCGGCGCGTTTGACGATGCTGCCGGAAATGTGATGGGCCTCGCGGAACGGCTTTTTCAGCACCCGCACCACCCAATCCGCCAGGTCGGTGGCGGTGGTGAAGCCGGGTTCGGCGGCGGCCCGCATCCTGACCGGATCGGCGGTGAGGTCGGCCACCATCGCCGCCATGGCGGCGAGAGAAAGTTCGATCGTGTCCGCGGCGTCGAACACCCGTTCCTTGTCCTCCTGCATGTCGGAGTTGAAGGTGAGCATCAGGCCCTTGACCATGGTCGCCACCGAGACGAAATCGCCCAGCACCCGGCCGGTCTTGCCCCGGATCAGTTCGGCGGCGTCGGGATTGCGCTTCTGCGGCATGATGGAGGAGCCGGTGGTGAAGGCGTCCGACAATTTCACGAAGCCGAAAGCGGGCATCGACCATTGCACCAGCTCGCCCGCCAGCCGCGACAGGTTGACGGCTGAGATGGCGGATGCCGCCAGATATTCCAGGGCGAAATCGCGGGCCGCAATCGCATCCATCGAATTGCGCATGGGGCGGGCGAAGCCCAGGCCCATCGCCGTCACGTCGCGGTCGATGGGAAAGGAGGTGCCCGCCAGCGCGGCGGCGCCCAAGGGCGATTCATTCAACCGTTTGCGCGCGTCTTCAAACCGGCCCCGGTCGCGGGCGAACATTTCCACATAGGCCATCAAATGATGACCGAAGGTGACGGGCTGGGCCGGCTGCATATGGGTGTAGCCGGGCATGATGCTGGCGGCATGGCGTTCGGCCTGCGCCACCAAGGCGCGGCTCAGTTCCATCAGGCCCCGGTCGGCCCGCTCGCAGGCGGAGCGCACCCAAAGCCGGAAATCCGTCACCACCTGGTCGTTGCGCGAGCGGGCAGTGTGCAACCGTCCGGCGACGGGACCGATGATTTCCGTCAGCCGGGCTTCGATGTTGAGATGAATGTCTTCCAGCTCGCGCTTGAAGACGAACCGGCCTTCGGCGATTTCGGTTTCGATCTGGTCCAGGCCCTGCAGGATCGTCCCGGCATCGTCCTTGGGGATGATGCCTTCGGAGGCCAGCATCCGCACATGCACTTTGGAACCGGCCAGGTCTTCGCCCGCCATCCGCTTGTCGAAATCTATGGAGGGGGTAATCTCCCTCATGATCGCGGCGGGACCGGTTTCGAACCGCCCGCCCCACATTTTATTTGCCGTCATTGTTCACGCCCGAGGCTTCATGAAGAACCCGCCGACAAAAGCCGCCGTCCTTCTGGTCCTGGGCGTTCTATATGGGATCGCGCCTTCGCACGCAAAGCCCGCCATGCCCGCCCCCCTGACGGCGGAAACCAAGGCGCCGCCGGTGCCCAAGGCGGTGTTCGTGGATGCGGCCGGGGGCAAGCACAGCATCGGCGATTTCAAGGGCAAATATGTGCTGGTCAATCTTTGGGCCACCTGGTGCGCGCCCTGCGTCAAGGAGTTGCCATCCCTGGTCAATCTGCAAAAGGCCGTGCCGGGCATGAAGGTGCTGGCGGTCGATGTGGGCCACGACACGCCGCAAAAGGCAGCCGCCTTCCTCAAGGACCATAAGGCGGACTCGCTGGGCGTCTATGTCGATACCGAGCTGGCGCTGCTCCACGCCTTCGGCGCTTACGGCCTGCCCACCACAGTGCTGATCGATCCCAGCGGGAAAGAAGTCGCCAAGGCGCAGGGGCCAGCGGAATGGGCCGCACCGGAATTTGTCGCCTATTTCAAAAGTCTGGCGAGCAGCTAAGGGGCGCGGTTCTTTTGCGTCCTGGGTTCGTCGGACGTGCTCACGTGCTAACGCACGCTCCGCGCGATCCTCCTGCCCAGGCCACAAAATCCCTCGCGCCGAGCGCGTAAGTTTTTTTATCTGGTCGGGACGGGGTGTTCGCCGCGGTAATCGTAAAAGCCGCGACCCGTTTTCTTACCCAGCCAGCCGGCTTCGACATATTTCACCAGAAGCGGGCAAGGGCGGTATTTGGAATCCGCCAGGCCTTCATAGAGCACCTGCATCACCGCCAGACAGGTATCCAGGCCGATGAAATCGGCCAGCTGCAGCGGACCCATGGGATGATTGGCGCCCAGCCGCATCGCGGTGTCGATGGCATCGACATTGCCCACGCCTTCATACAGCGTATAGACCGCCTCATTGATCATCGGCAGCAGGATGCGGTTGACGATGAAGGCGGGAAAATCTTCCGCATAGGCGGCGGTCTTGCCCACATGCTTGACGATGTCGAGCGCGGTCTGGAACGTGGTGTCGTCGGTGGCGATGCCCCGGATCACTTCCACCAGCTGCATCACCGGCACCGGGTTCATGAAATGAATGCCGATGAAGCGTTCCGGCCGGTCGGTGGCGGCGGCCAGCCGGGTCACGGAAATGGATGAAGTGTTGGTGGCCAGCATCGCGGTGGGCGAAAGCCGGGGGCAGAGTTCCTGGAACAGCTTCTTCTTGGTGGCTTCGTCTTCGGTGGCCGCTTCCATCACCATTTCGCGGTCCTTCAGGTCGTCCATCGACTGGGTGGTGCGGATGCGCGCCAAGGCGGGCTTGATCGCGTCTTCGCTGATCACGCCTTTGGCGGCTTGGCGCTGCATGTTCTTTTCGATGCGCTCCAGCGCCTTGCCCAGCGCGTCCTTGTTGAGATCGTCCAGGACCACGTCGTAACCGGCCAGCGCCAGAACATGCGCGATGCCGGTGCCCATCTGGCCGGCGCCAATGACGCCGATGCGTTGAATACTCATCGATACACCCTTCGTGTTTAACGGCCGCGCTTGGCCAATTCTTGATCCATCTCGGGAAGCGCCTGGAAGAGATCGGCGACCAGGCCGAAATCCGCCACCTGGAAGATGGGCGCTTCTTCGTCCTTGTTGATGGCGGCGATGATCTTGGAATCCTTCATTCCGGCCAGATGCTGAATAGCGCCGGAAATACCTACGGCCAGGTAAAGATCGGGCGCCACCACCTTGCCGGTCTGACCCACTTGATAATCGTTGGGCACATAGCCCGCGTCCACCGCCGCCCGGCTGGCGCCGACCGCGGCATGCAGGCGGTCCGCGACTTTCTCGATCAGCTTGAAATTCTCCGCCGAGCCCAGGCCGCGTCCGCCCGACACCACGATCTTGGCGGAGGTGAGTTCCGGACGCTCGGACTTCGACAAGGCTTCGCTTGCGAATTTCGCAGTGCCCGGATCGCTTCCAGCCGCGATTTTTTCGATGGCCGCGCTGCCGCCATCCGCCGCCGCTTTGAAGGCGGTGACGCGCACGGTGATGATTTTCTTTCCGGCCGGCGCCTGAACGGTCTGGATGGCGTTGCCGGCATAGATCGGCCGCTCGAATGTGTCGGGGCTCACCACCTTCAGGATTTCGGAGATCTGCGGCACGTCCAGCTTGGCGGCGATCCTCGGCAGGATGTTCTTGCCGCTGGTGGTGGCGGGCGCCAGGATCGCGTCATAATTGCCCGCGAGGGAGAGGATCAGCGTCTCCATCGTCTCGGCCACCAGATGCGCATAAAGCGCATCGTCCGCGACCAGCACTTTTTCCACGCCCGCGATCTTGGCCGCCTGGTCCGCCACGGCGGCGCAATTTTCGCCCGCCACCAGAATATGCACGGGCGCGGACACCGAAGCCGCCGCCGTCACCGTCTTGGCGGTGGCGTCGCTCAAATGTTTGTTGTCATGCTCGGCAAGGACCAGCGACGTCATCAGATCGCACCCGCTTCGCTGAGCTTGTCCAGAAGTTCGGCAACGCTTTTGACTTTGACGCCGCCGCCGCGCTTGGCCGGTTCGGCGACTTTCAGCACTTTCAGGCGCGGGGTGACATCGACGCCGTAATCGGCGGGGGATTTTTCTTCGATGGGCTTTTTCTTCGCCTTCATGATGTTGGGCAAGGAAGCATAGCGCGGCTCGTTGAGGCGCAGATCCGTGGTCATCACCGCCGGCAGTTTGACCTCCACGGTCTGAAGTCCGCCGTCGATTTCCCGCTCGATCTTCGCGGTGCTTCCGTCCAGCTCCAGCTTGTGGGCGAAGGTGCCCTGGCCCCAGCCCAAAAGCGCGGCCAGCATCTGGCCGGTCTGGTTGCTGTCGTCGTCGATCGCCTGCTTGCCGGTGATCACCAGGCCGGGCTGCTCGGCCTCCACGATGGCTTTGAGGATCTTGGCGACCGCCAATGGCTCCACATCGCCATCGGTCTTCACCAGAATGCCGCGGTCGGCGCCCATGGCGAGGGCGGTGCGGATGGTTTCGCTCGCTTGCTGGGAACCAATGGAGATCGCCACGATCTCGGTGGCCTTGCCTTTTTCCTTCAGGCGCACCGCTTCTTCGACGGCGATCTCGTCGAAGGGATTCATGGACATTTTGACATTGGCGAGATCGACGCCGGTTTGATCCGCTTTGACGCGAACCTTCACATTGTAATCGATGACCCGTTTGACGGGCACGAGCACTTTCATGGCGCTATCGGATCCCTGTTCGGGTGGCTTGGGAACGTCCTGATCGGGCGTTCGCCGCCCCTGGCTCTTGTGCGGCGCAAAAACTAGGCGTGGGGATCGGCAAATGTCAATGAACCCGGCACGTTCGAGACGTGCCGGGTTCAGGAACTCTTAGCTGCTATGCTGCATCGCAATAACGCCTTGATGCGTCATCGCGCCACACCACGCTATTTCAGCGTCTCCAGATATTCCACGACATCGTGAATCTGGGACTTCTGCGCGATGCCGCCGAACGCCATCTTGTTGCCCGGTACCATCTTGGCAGGACCCGAAACCCACTTGGCGAGGTTGTCTTCGGTCCAGGTGATGTGTGCGTTCTTCAGCGGGCCCGAATAGTTAAAGCCGTCCACGCTGGCGGATTTGCGGCCAACAATACCGAACAGATTGGGTCCAACGCCATTGCCGCCGTCTTTCTCGACATTGTGGCAAACGGCGCAACGCGCGAACACGGCCTTGCCCTTGGCGGCATCCGCGAAAGCCTGGCTTGACAGCATCCCGACCGCGATCAACGACGCGGCGGCGATTTTCCCATACGACATCAATTTACCTCTTAGTCCGGCCCCTACTCGATCCTGATTTACAACCGCAATCGTGGCTTTTCAACAGACCAAAACTGTCCAAAACGCCGCATTTATGCCGCTTTTTTGCGTCGGTACGCGCCCGGGCAATGCAGCCTTTCTGGTCTTTTTGCCTTTCCACACGTATGAAGCAGCGGGGATGAGCTGACCAACGACGCAGATACTGCGTAAACGAGGATCAATGAATCCCCGCCTGCTCGCC
>JAFECO010000087.1 GCA_018242085.1 Pseudomonadota bacterium | reverse complement strand
ATCGTGCTGATGGGTTTCGGGCGGCTGGAAAGCCGGGCCGCGCGCAAAGCCGTGATCGAAGCCTGGCGTCATGGCCGCAAAGCGCGCTGGTTCGCGGACTTGGATTGGGAAGCGATGTTGCCCGAGCCGCTGGATGTGCTGCGCAGCCGCTTCGGCGTCCGCGCGCCCCTTCGCTATCAGGCGGTGACGGCATGAAGGCGCTTCTCTCCGCCGCCCGTCCTTTGCTGACGGATATGGCCTCCACCATCCTTTTCTTTTGCGTCTATGCCTTCACCGGCCGTCTTGTGGTGGCGGTGGTACTGGGCCTTATGCTGGCGGCCGGCCAGATCGGCTGGGAGCTGCTGCGCCGCCGCCCGGTCGACACCTTGCAATGGATCAGCGCCGTGGTGGTGCTGTCGTCGGGAAGCGCCGCGCTGATCACCCACGATCCCGTTTTCGTGATGGTCAAGCCCAGCTTGATCTATTGCATGGTGGGCGCGGCGATGCTGAAGCGCGGCTGGATGAATCACTATCTGCCGCCCCGTGCGCTGGAATATGTGCCGGACATGGCCATCGCGTTCGGTTATGTCTGGGCGGGCCTGATGTTTCTGTCCGCAGCTTTGAATCTGGTCCTGGCGCTCGCGCTCGGCGTGACGGCATGGGGCGTGGCGATGACGGTCTGGGGCATCGCCAGCAAGGCCGCACTCTTTCTGGGCCAATATGGCTTTATGAAATTCATCGGACGCCGCCGCGCATTGGCTTTGGCCGCGGCCTGATTTGCCGCCCGGCTGGACGCGCCGCCATGCGTCGCGCATCATGGCTTTGCGGCATTTCAAAGCATGTTGGGCCCGTTGGCATCCGTTCCTCTTTCCGTTCTCGATCTTTCTCCCATCATTCAAGGCGGCAACCCGGCCCTGGCGCTGAAGAACAGCCTGGATCTGGCGCGGCACACGGAACGCTGGGGCTATCGCCGCTATTGGGTGGCGGAGCATCACAACATGCCCGGCATCGCCAGCGCCGCCACATCGGTGGTGATCGGCCACATCGCTGGCGGCACCTCCACCATCCGCGTGGGCGCGGGCGGCATCATGTTGCCCAATCATGCGCCATTGGTGATCGCCGAACAGTTCGGCACCTTGGCCGCGCTTTTTCCCGGCCGCATCGATCTGGGCGTGGGCCGCGCGCCGGGCACCGATCAGCGCACCGCCCTGGCGCTGCGCCGGACCTTGCAGGGCGACATCGACGATTTTCCGAAAGATGTGCTGGAGCTGATCGCTTATATGGACGATCCCAAGCCCGGCCAGCCGGTGCGCGCCATTCCAGGGCAAGGCAGCAAAGTGCCGGTCTGGATGCTGGGATCGAGCACCTATGGCGCCCAGCTCGCGGCCGCCCTGGGCCTGCCTTACGCTTTTGCCTCGCACTTCGCGCCGGAGCAGCTGACCCAGGCGCTGGAGCTTTACCGCGCCCAGTTCCGCCCCTCGCCGTTCCTCGACAAGCCCTATGTGATGCTGGGCCTCAATGTGGTGGCGGCCAATAGCGACGCGGAAGCGAAATTCCTTTTCACCTCGCTGCAGCAGGCTTTCATCAACCTGCGCACCGGAAATCCCGGCCCGCTGCCGCCGCCGATCGCGGACATCAGAAGCATGTTTTTCGATCCCAGGATCGAAGCAATATTGAAAAGCGTGCTGTCACTGGCGCAGGTGGGATCGCCCGAAACCGTGAAGGCCGGCGTCGAAGCCTTCATCGCCGAGCATCGGCCCGATGAACTGATGGTGACGGGCCAGATCTTCGACCATGCCGCGCGGCTGAGGTCTTACGAGATTCTCAGCAAACTCTGATCCGCACTCACCAAAGATGAATGCGCTGCTCCGGCGGCAGATAATATTTGTCGCCCGGCTTCACCTTGAAGGCTTCGTACCATTCATTCTGGTTGCGGGTGGAACCGATGACCCGGAATTCCGCCGGCGCATGCTCGTCCGACAATGTCTGGGTGCGCAGGGCTGACTCGCGCTGCTTGGTGCGCCAGACCTGGCCGAAAGACAGATAGAAGCGCTGATCGCCGGTGAACCCGCCGATTACCTTGGCTTGTCTGCCTTTCAGCGAGAGGTGATAGGCCTTGAGCGCGATGGCGATGCCGGCATTGTCGGCGATATTCTCGCCCAGCGAATTGGCGCCGATCACATGCAGGCCCGGCAGGGGCTCGAACGCGTCATACTGCTTGACCATGGCGGCGGTGCGGGCGTCGAAATTGGCGCGGTCTTCCTTGGTCCACCAATCCTGGAAGACGCCCTTGCCGTCATATTTGCTGCCCTGGTCGTCGAAGCCATGGCTGATCTCATGTCCGATCACGGTGCCGATGCCGCCATAATTCACCGCATCGTCGGCGTTGGGGTCGAAGAAGGGCGCCTGCAGGATCGCGGCCGGGAAGACGATCTCGTTGAAGGACGCATTGTAATAGGCATTGATGGTGGGCGGCGACATGCCCCATTCGGTCTTGTCCACCGGCTGGTTGATGCGATTGACGTCGCGATTCCACTCGAACACGGTCGCGCGCTGGATATTGCCGATCAGGTCGTCGCGCTTGACCTCATAGGCGGAATAATCGCGCCAGTGATCGGGATAGCCGATCTTGGGGGTGAATTGATGGATCTTCTCCAGCGCCTTGGCGCGGGTGGCCGGGCTCATCCAGTCCAAGGTCTGGATGTCGGCCTCATAAGCCTTGAGCAAATTGGAAACCAGCCGGTCCGCCTTGGCCTTGGCCTGGGGCGGGAAATAGCGGGCGACATAAAGTTTGCCCAAGGCTTCGCCCAGGGTGCGGTCCAACAGGCGGATGCCGCGCGTCTTGCGGTCAAGCTGCTGGGGATTGCCCGACAGCACCGTGCCATAGAAAGCGAAATTGCGCTCGTCAAAGCGCTTGGGCAGATAAGGCGCGAAATGCTGGAGGTAATGCACCACCAGATAATCGCGCCAGGTCGAGACCGGCGTGGCGGCGAAAATCTTCGCCAGGGGACCGAAGGCGCTCTTTTCCGCCACGATGGCATAGCGCTCGCTGCCGCTGGCGGTGGTCAGGGGAACATGCGATTCCGCCAGAAAGGAATCCCAGGGAAAATCCGGCGCCAAAGTTTTCAACTCCGACACCGGCATCGGATTGTAGGTCTTGTCGGCGTCGCGGCGGTCGGCGCGGGTCCATTGCGCTTTGGCGATCTCGGTTTCGAGGGCCAGAACACGGTCGGCGCGCGCCGCCGCGTCGCTGATCCCCGCCAGGCTCATCATGTCGGCGAGATATTGGCGATAGGCGGCGCGGATATCGGCCAGCGCCTTGTCGTCCTTCAGATAATAGTCGCGGTCGGGAAGCCCCAGGCCCGACTGGCCCAGATTGAGCGAGTAATTGTTGGGATTCTTGTCGTCCACCCCGATGCCGATATTGTAGATGCTGGCGGTCACCAGCGGCACCGAGGCAAACGCCCGCGCCACATCGGCAGGGGTCTGCAATCCGTTCAGATAATCCAAATCCTTCTGGATGGGTTTCAGATCATTCGCTTCAATGGCGGCGGTATCTACGAACGCGTCGTAGAAATCGCGCATCTTCCTTTCTTCGTCGTTCAACTGATCGCGGGGCTTCTTTTCCAGATCGTCGATGATGGCCCGCATGCGCTTTTCGCTGAGGATCTGCAGGTCCTGGAAGGAGCCGGTCTGCGAACGGTCCGGCGGGATCACCGCCGTCTTGAGCCATTTGCCGTTGACATGCAGGAAGAAATTGTCGCCCGGCTTCACCGCCTTGTCGATGGAAGTGAGATCGACGCCGAAGGTCCCCAGCTTGGGCTTGTGCGAGGCATTGGTGTCCGCCGCCATGGCGGGCAGCACAAGAAGGCTTGTGGCGAGAAGAACAGGCAACAGGCGCATGATCGGCTCCGGTTTGCGAAGGGATTATTTGGCGGGCTTGGCGGATGCGGGCTTGGCGGGCGGGGCGTCGATCACCTCGCCGCCGGTTTCATTCTCGACCGTCAGGCCCGGCGTCACCAAGGTGCCGCCCGGTCCGGCGACCACCGAGATCGCCACGATCTTGCCCACCGCCAGGATGGACTTGTCGCCCTGCTTGATCGCGACCGTCGGCGCCTTGGGATCGAGCGCGAAACTCGTTTCGCCCTTGCAGCCGCCTTCGCGGGGCGCGCGGCCCGAACAGGTGGCGCCGTCCGTGCCCACGCTGCCGCGAAAAGCGATGGAAAGAAGGCCCGCTTCATTCTTGCTCACCGCGCCGGTGACGATGCGCTGGTCGGGCGCCGAAGGCAGGGGATAAAGCCCCTCGCCCGCGCCTTTGAACGATTCCGGCAGAAGATGCACTTCCTTGGCCTGCCACTTGGTCCCGTTCTTGACCAGAGTGGCGCCCGCATAATCGCCGGGTTTCAAGGCGGCGGGATCGATCTTCTCTTCATACATCAGCCGGGTGGTCGGGATCAGGCCGACCGAGAGGCTCTGCCCCGCCGTGCCGGACGTCAGACTGAGCGTCTTGCCGTCAAAAGCCAGAATCCGCGCCTTGATGCGAGGAATGTCCTGGGCGGACGCGGGCTGAACAAAAAACGCGCATCCGAGCGCGACAAGGAAGGCCGTTTTCATCCGGACCACTGTACCAGCTTTGGCCCCGAACAAAACTCTTCACCTCTCGCGCCCTGGTCGGGACTTTCTTCCCCGTGAGGCCGATCCGTAAAAGCTCCGGGGGAGCTTTTGCCGGCCGAACGCCCGCGCAGCGGGCAGCAGCCGAAGCCGCTGGCGGGGGAGTTCGGTAGCGACAGCGTGCCGAACGGCGGCTAGCGGGCTTGCCCGCGTGCCGCACAGATGGGGGTAAACAAAAAGTCAGGCCGGTACTTCGATGGGGACGCCTGGCTCAATCTTGGATGGGTGAATAACCAGCGAACTCTTCACGCTGGCCACGTTGCGCTCCGCCGTCACGGTCTCTGTGACGAAGGTCTGGAAGGCGGACAGGTCCTGGGCCACGCATTTGAGGATGAAATCCACTTCCCCCGACAGCATGTGGCACTCGCGCACCTCCGGCCATTTGCGCACGCGCTCTTCGAAATGCTTGAGATCGGCGTCCTTCTGGCTGGCCAGCCCGACAAAGATGAAGCCGGTGACGGCATAGCCCAGCGCCTTGCCGTTCAGGACGGCGTGATAGCCCTGGATATAACCGGCCTTTTCCAAGGCCCGCATCCGGCGCAGGCAAGGCGGCGCGGTGATCTTGGCCTTGCGGGATAATTCCACATTGGTGATACGGCCATCCGCCTGCAGCTCCGCAAGAATGCGCAGATCGATGGCGTCGAGGTTGCGATTGTCCAAAGCCGGATCCTGGAATTGCGACCCGCGCTTTTACGCGCCCTGGGGGGTGGGCGCAATAATATTTCTATAAAGATGACTTTTCGGACAGGGATGCATAACCGGTCCGCGAAGCCGCTAACATCATGCACTATTTCGTGTTTACGGCCCGCTTGATCTTTTTGGCCCCTGCCCCGATATCAGGCGGCTTCGAGGTTTCGCCTGAGCCGTCTCATGAACAGCACCCACTCCAAAGTGATCATCCTGGGCAGCGGCCCGGCTGGCTGCACCGCGGCCATCTATGCGGCCCGCGCCATGCTGGAGCCCACCCTCATCTCCGGCATCCAGCCTGGCGGCCAGCTCACCATCACCACCGAAGTGGAGAATTATCCCGGCTTCGCGGATGCCATCCAGGGTCCCTGGCTGATGGATCAGATGCAGAAACAGGCCGAGCATCTGGGCACCAAATTCGTCTCCGACACCATCGCCGCGGTCGACCTGTCGCGCCGGCCTTTCACGCTGACGGGCGATTCCGGCACGCTTTACACCTGTGACACGCTGATCATCGCCACGGGCGCCAGCGCCAACTGGCTGGGCCTGCCCACCGAAAACCAGTTCCAGGGTTTCGGCGTTTCGGCCTGCGCCACCTGCGACGGCTTCTTTTATCGCGGCAAACAGGTCGCGGTGGTGGGCGGCGGCAATACCGCCGCCGAGGAAGCGTTGTTTCTCACAAATTTCGCCGACAAGGTCACCTTGATCCACCGCCGCGACACCTTGCGCGCCGACAAGACCAACCAGACGCGCCTGGCCGCGAACAAGAAAGTGGAAATCATCTACGACAGCGAAGTGACCGAAGTCTTGGGCACCAGCGATCCCAAAGGCGTCACCGGCATCAAGCTGCGCAACACCGTCACCGGCTCCGGCCATCAGATCGGCGTCGATGGCCTTTTCATCGCCATCGGCCATTCGCCCGCCACCGAACTGTTCAAGGGCAAGCTCGACATGGACGAGAGCGGCTACATCAAGACCGCCGCCGATTCCACGCATACCAGTGTTGCCGGCGTTTTCGCTGCCGGAGACGTGAAGGATAAGGTATTCCGGCAGGCCGTCACGGCCGCGGGCATGGGCTGCATGGCGGCGCTGGAAGCGGAGCGTTTTCTGGCGGCGTCGCACGGGGGAGATCTGCCGCTGTCTGCCTGAATGCAGCGGATTCATGCGACATCGCGGGGCGGCATCGCCGCCCGGCACGGCGATGCGCCAGGGGGAGTGTCATGGACTGGGACAAGCTTCGCATCTTCCACGCCGTCGCCAGCGCCGGAAGCTTCACCCATGCCGGCCAGATGCTCACCCTCAGCCAGTCGGCGGTGAGCCGGCAGATCAGCGCGTTGGAAGAAGAAATCTCCACGCCCTTGTTCCAGCGCCATGCGCGCGGCCTCACCCTCACCGATGAGGGCGAACTGCTCTATGGCGCGGTGAGCGATGTCCTGGCCCGCCTGGCCGCGGCCGAGGAAGCGCTGAAGAACATCCATGACAGCCCGCGCGGTTCGCTGAAGATCACCGCCAGCCACGGCATCGGCGCCTATTGGCTGTTGCCCCGGATGCAGGAGTT
>JAFECO010000086.1 GCA_018242085.1 Pseudomonadota bacterium | reverse complement strand
CCAGATCGATGGCCGCATCGCCAATCTGCGCAAGGTGGATTTCCGCAGCGGCGGGCAGAATTTCATTCTGGTCCTGTCGCCGGGGCTGATCGACAAGGCACCGCACAGTTTCCTGGCCACGGTGCGTGTCGCGCCGGCGGAAGAAAACGCCATGTACATGGCGGTGACGGAGAAATTCCCCAACGTGTCGGCGGTGCGGGTGAAGGACGCCATCGCCCAGGTCAACTCCCTGCTCCAGCAGCTGGCCCAAGGCATCCGCGCCGCCAGCCTGGTCACCATCCTGGCCGGGCTTCTGGTGCTGGCGGGCACCATCGCGGCGGGCGCGCGCACCCGGCTTTATGACGCCACCGTGCTGAAGGTGGTGGGCGCCACCCGCGCCCAGATCGCGCTGGTCTATGTGCTGGAATATGGCCTTCTGGGCATCACCACGGGCATTATCGCGCTCGGCGCGGGCACCTTGGCGGCCAGCGTGATCGCCGGCCAGGTTCTGAACACCAGCTTCGTTTTTGACGCCCAGGCGGCTCTATGGACGGTTGCAGGCGGCGGGGCTGCAACCCTGCTTTTCGGCCTTTTCGGCGCCATAGCGGCCCTGAACGCCCGTCCGGCCCAACGGCTTCGCAGCAGTTGAAGAGCGGAAATTAACGGTTTGAAACCTGAGACTTAAGGCCGTTCCGATTTTTGGGAACGCCGCTTGATACCCCCATCTCAAATCACGATATACTGGGGGCTCAAAGGGAGTTTCTTATGGCGGACTATGACAATCGGGTTGTACGCGGTGCGACGGCTGGCGTCGCTTCGGTCGATGCCGGTCTTCGGGCGCATATGCTGCGCGTCTACAATTACATGGTCGGCGCCCTGGCGCTGACCGGCGTGGTGGCTTGGGCGACGGCCAATTCGCCGCTGATGAGCGTGCTGTACCGGCAAGTGGCCACCCAGGGCGGTGTTGCGCTGCAGCCCACCATTGTGGGTTGGGTGGTGCTTCTGGCCCCCCTGGCGCTTGTTTTCTTCCTGGGCTTCCGCATCACGCAGATGAGCTATAGCGCGGCACAGGCGACCTTCTGGGGCTATGCCGCCCTGGTCGGCGCTTCGCTCGCCTCGATCTTCGTGGCCTATACCGGCGCCAGCATCGCCAGCACCTTCTTCGTCACCGCCGCGACCTTCGGCGTGATGAGCTTGTGGGGTTACACCACCGGCCGCGACCTGACCGGTTTCGGCAGCTTCCTGGGCATGGGCGTGATCGGCCTGATCATCGCCATGCTGGTGAACATGTTCTTCCAGTCCCCCGCCGTGAATTTCATGGTGAGCATCCTGGGCGTTCTGATCTTCACCGGCCTGACCGCCTATGACACCCAGAAGATCAAGAATTACTATTACGCCGGCGACGATGGCGAGATGGCGGGCAAGAAGGCGATCATGGGCGCGCTGTCGCTCTATCTCGACTTCCTGAACATCTTCCTGTTCTTGCTGCGGTTTATGGGAAATCGCCGCTAACCGGCAGAAATTCCAAGACAAAAGCCCGGTGGCAACACCGGGCTTTTTCTTTGGCCAGCCGGATTTCAGTCGGCCAGCGCCCGGATCAGCTTTTTGTCGAAAATCTTCAGCACCTGGCTGAGGTCATGACCGCGCTTCATCACCAGCCCACCGGCCGCGATCACGCTGTATTGGCCCTGCTTGCTCCGCAGCCTGGGCCGCTTTTCGATTCGAAATAGCGGCATTTCGCTGGCGCGGCGAAAAACCGAGAACACCGCCATCTCTTCCAGGAAATCCAAGGCATAGTCCCGCCATTCCCCGGCGGCGACCATGCGGCCATAGATGCCCAGAATGCGGTGGAGTTCGCCGCGGTCGAAGCGGGTCACGGGAATCACTGCGTTATTTTCGGAAAAGTTCCGCGCCGGGTCCTCAATCCGGGACACCGCGCGGTGAAACGCTATGGGTTCTTCCGCCATCGAACCAATGATGATCCCGGATGTTCCCTGCCGCAAGCCTTTCGCATTTGTAATCGCTGCCCCGAAATGGTCACGATTGAACCATGTGGTGGCCGCTTTCCGGACCGACCATCCCTTCGTCGGTTGGCCGTGCTTTTTGAGTCGGCCCGGAACTTCAAGCCCCCCAGCCCTTTCCGGGTTTGGCCTGATCGCGCCAACCGACAGCTTCCTCCCCCAGCGCAATCCCCGCTTCACCGCAAAGAGCGAATGAACGCCTTCATGATGGCGTCGAGCTGGCCGAACAAGCCGCCGATCGCGCCGGTGACCGTGAGAATCATCACCGCCCAGGGAATAAGCAGGTCCGGTTCGTCCCCGAACAAATTGGCGGCCGCCACCGCCACCACGCCGCACAGCGCGCCGACCGCCGCCCCGCCCAGCGCCCCGGCCAAGAATCCCCGCGCCAGATCGCGGGCATAAAGCAGCCCGGCGACGCCCGGAATCAACATGCAGCCGAACATGAGAAAATAGTTATGCTGCAGCCAGGGGCGATAATGCGCCGCCACAACCAGCAGCAGTTCGAACATCACGCCCACCGCGATGGCGCGGCGCAGTATCTTCAGATTGACCACGCGTCACTCCCTTGGCGAGCCGTGACGAGAGGCCCGCTTGCGGCTCCGTAGCGATTTCTCTACACGGAGAAAAACCGGGTTCCTTTGCCGACTATGATCGAAATCCAGAACCTCACCAAGCGTTTCGGGCCCGTCGCGGCCGTCTCCGATCTCAGCCTGACCATCAGGCCGGGCGAAGTGTTGGGGTTCCTGGGTCCCAACGGCGCGGGCAAATCCACCACCATGAAAATGGCGACCGGCTATCTGGCGCCGGATCAGGGCACCGTCCGCATTTGCGGCCACGACATTGTCAGCGACACCATCGCCGCCCAGCAGCGGCTGGGTTATTTGCCCGAAGGCGCGCCCGCCTATGGCGAAATGACGCCACGGGAGTTTCTCCATTTCATCGCTGGCGTCCGGAACCTCAAGGGCGCCGCCGCCCGTACGGCGACGGAACGCGCCATCGCCGGCGCCGAACTCAAGGCCGTTCTGGACCAGCCCATCGAGACCTTGTCCAAGGGCTTTCGCCGCCGCGTGGGGTTGGCGCAGGCCATCCTGCACGATCCCGAAGTTCTGGTGCTGGACGAACCGACGGACGGCTTGGATCCCAACCAGAAACACGCCGTGCGGGGATTGATCCGCGGCATGGCCAAGGACAAGACCATCGTCATTTCCACCCATCTTCTGGAAGAAGTCGAAGCGATCTGCACGCGGGCGGTGATCATCGATCAGGGCCGTATCGTCGCCGACGCCACCCCGGCGGAATTGGCGGCGCGCTCGGCCAATGGACGTCTGGACGAAGTGTTCCGCCAGCTCACCACCCGCGACACGGCGATGACGGGAGCGGCGGCATGAGCTTGCTGTGGCCCGTTTTCAAGCGGGAATTCAAATCCTATTTCGCCACCCCGCTGGCATTCGTGTTCATCGTGATCTTCCTGTTCGCGATGGGCGCCTTCACTTTTTATCTGGGCCATTTCTACGACAATGGCGTCGCGGACCTTTCAGTGTTCTTCGGCTACCATCCCTGGCTCTATCTCTTTTTGGTCCCGGCGCTGGCAATGCGGCTCTGGGCGGAGGAACGGCGCAGCGGCACGATGGAATTGCTGCTGACGCTTCCCATTCCGCTCTGGGCCACGGTGCTGGGCAAATTTCTCGCCGCCTGGGCCTTTGCCGGCCTGGCGCTCATTCTCACTTTTCCGATCTGGATCACGGTCAACTATCTGGGCAGTCCCGACAATGGAGTGATCCTGGCGTCGTATATCGGCAGCTTCCTGATGGCGGGCGCCTATCTGTCGATCGGGGCTTGCGTTTCGTCGGCGACCTCCAACCAGGTGATCGCCTTCATCATCAGCGTGGTGGCGTGTTTTCTTTTCACCATCTCCGGCGCGCCGCTGGTGCTGGACGCGTTCCGCAGCTGGGCGCCTCTGCCGCTGGTGGAAGCGGTCTCGTCCTTCAGCTTCCTGATGCATTTCTCCGCCATCACCTCCGGGGTGATCGATCTGCGCGACGTGATCTTCTTCTTTTCCCTGATCGGGCTGTTCCTTTATGCGAACATGCTGATCGTCGATCTGCGCAAGAGCGGCTGACATGATCACCCGCCGCACCTATGTCTTCTGTGCCCTGGCGCTCGCCGCGATCCTGTTCGTGGGCACCAATATTTTCGCCAACAATTTCTTCACCAATGCGCGCCTGGACCTGACCCAGACCGGCCAATTCACCCTGAGCAAGGGCACGCGCAACATCCTGGCCAATCTCAAAGAGCCGGTGACGCTGAAATTCTTTTATTCGCGCACATCGGGCGCGCGCTATGCCGCGACCGCCGCCTATGCCAAGCGGGTGCGCGATCTTCTGGGCGAGTATGTGGCGCTGGGGCATGGCAAGCTCATCCTGCAGGAAGTCGACCCGGAGCCCTTCACCCCCGAAGAGGACCAGGCCAGCGCCGCCGGCCTGACGCCCGCGCCCACCGATCGGGGCGATGTGGTCTATTTCGGCCTTTCCGGCGCCAACAGCATCGATGGCCGCCAGGCCATTCCTTACTTCGCGGCGAGCCGCGAATCCTATCTGGAATATGATCTGTCCTCACTGATCTATCATCTGGCGACACCCAGAAAGCCCGTGATCGGCCTTCTCACCGCCTTGCCGGTGACGGGCACGCCGCAAAATCCCCAGCCGCTCGCCTCTTATGCCGCGCTGGCGCAGGGCTACGACGTCACCCAGATCGCGAATGACTTTACTGCGCTACCCACCAATATCGACCTTTTGGTGATCGCGCACCCGCAGCCCATGTCGCCGCCGCAGCTTCTGGCGATCGACAATTATGTGCTCAGCGGTCATCGCGCCTTGATCTTCCTCGACCCCTTGTCCGAACTGGTGCAGCAAGCGGGTCCGCAGGCGACCATTTCCTCCGATCTCGGTCCTTTGATGCACAGCTGGGGCGTGGATTTCCCGTCCAACATGGTGCTGCTGGACCGCGGGGTGGCGCAGCAAGTGGCTGCCGGCAACGACCCGCGCGAGCCGTCCATCGCCTATCCGGTATGGCTGCATTTGACCGCCCAGAATTTCGATCCGCGCGACCCGGTCACCGCCTCGCTGCAGAGTGTCAATATGGCTTCGACCGGTGAGATCGCCCCGATGCGGGGCGCCACCACCATCTTCCATACCCTGATCGGCTCGTCCGACCAGGCCAATATGATGGAACGCCAGCAGCTGATGGCCCTGCGCGATCCAACCAACCTCGCCGAGAATATGCGGCCGACCGGCGTGCGCTATGCGCTGGCGGCCCGCATCACCGGTCCCGCCAAGACCGCCTATCCCAACGCGCCCGGCGCCGTGCAGAAAGGCAATGTCCAACTGATGATCGTGGCCGACAGCGATCTGTGGGACGACCGCTTCTGGGTCCGCGTCACCAACCAGATGGGCCGCTCGGTGGCGGAGCCTTTCGCCGACAATGGCGCCTTGATCCTCAATGCGGTGGAAAATCTCACCGGCTCCGACGATCTGATTTCGCTGCGCACCCGCGCCTCCAGCGACCGTCCCTTCACGGTCGTGCAAGGCATCCGCCAGGCCGCGGAAATCAAATATCGCCAGACCGAGAGCAATCTTCAGACCAACCTCACCCAGGCGCAGCAGGCCCTGGCGCAGCTCCAGCAGGGCGCGGGCGGCAACGCCATCGCGCTCAACCAGAAGCAGAAGGATGAAATCGAACGCATCCGCCGCGGCATGGCCCAGACGCGGGTTCAGCTGCGCGACGTGCAGCGCAATCTTCGCGCCGAAGTGGACGCCCTGGGCAGCCGCCTCGCTTTCCTCAACATCTTCGGCGTGCCGGTCCTGGTGGTGCTGTTCGCGCTGATCATGGGACTGATCCGGCGTGCGCGCCGGATGCGGAGGGCGTCGTGATGGATTTTCGCCGCCGCAATCTGATGATATTGGGCGCGCTGGCTGCGGTCAGCGTGGCCGCCGCCGGCGCGATGCTGTCCATCCGCGCCGAGGAAGGCCGGGCGCGCTTTACCCCTGGCGAATTCCTGCCCGGCTTCGCCGCCCATGTGAAGGAGGCGACCCACATTCACATGGAATCGCGCGGCGGAAGTTTCGACGTGGCCTATGACCCCGCCAAAAACATTTGGGTGTTGCCGGCGCGGGGCAATTATCCCGCCGATTTCGAGCGCGTTCGCCAGACCCTGATCGGCCTCGCCGCGATGCAGACGGTGGAGCCCAAGACCGCGCGGGCGGATTGGCTGGCCTATATCGGGCTGGATGCGCCGCCCAAGGGCAGCGGCACCGCCATCACCGTCACTGACAAGGCCGGCAAGACCCTGGCATCGCTGATCGCCGGCAACGCCGCCGAACTGGAGAATGCGCAAGGCGCCACCGGCCTGTTCGTGCGCCGTCCCGGCGACAATCAAAGCTATCTGGCCCGCGCGGTGTTCCCCTTGCGCGGCAATGTCGCCGACTGGCTGGAAACGGGCGTGATGACCATCGAGCCCGCCCGCCTCAACGCCGTCACCATCACTCCGCTGAAAGGCGCGCCTTTCACGATCGCACGGCCCAATACGTCAAGCCGCGAATACAAGCTGGAAGGTCCTCCCCCGCCCAAGGGCCGCGCCGTCAATCCGGCCATCGTCAATTTGGTCCCCCAACTGATCACCGGTTTTGGCTTTGTCGATGTCCAGCCCGCGTCGAAACTGGATTTCTCCAAATCCGTGCATTTGGCCGCGCATACCTTCGATATGCAGAATATCCGCATCGACGCCGTCAATGCGGACAATGCCGTCTGGGTGCGGGTTTCCGCCCAGCCGGATCCCGGCACCCCCACCATGCAGAAACAAGAAGCCGCCATGATCAATGCGCGCGGGGCCGATTGGGCCTATAAGCTGTCTCCGGACAAGGGGCGGCTTTTGATGATGACGCGCGACGATCTGATGAC
>JAFECO010000085.1 GCA_018242085.1 Pseudomonadota bacterium | reverse complement strand
GGAATCTTCACGTCGATCTGTTCGCCATTGGCCAGGACGATGCGGCGGGTGCCGCCCATCACGCTTTCGGCGAAGCTGGCGGTGATGGCGACGGCAAAATCTTCGCCGCGGGCGGGGCGGGGTGCGCCGCGCCCGCCACGGGCACGTCCGCCGCCCATCAGGTCCGCGAAAATATCCTCGGCCGAGAAACCTTGGGCGCCACCGCGATCGTCCCAGCTAAAATGAAATTCACGTTCGCCGCCCGCGCCGCCGCCCGGCGCGCCGCCAAAGCCGAACGGATTGCCGCGAAACCCTCCGGCGCGCGGATCGAAACCGCGCGGATTGCCGTCAGCGCCGATTTCGCCGGCGTCGAATTTGGCGCGCTTGTCCTTGTCGCCCAGAATGTCATAGGCGGCGGAGATTTCCTGAAACCGCTTCTTGGCGGCTTCGTCCCCGGCATGGGTGTCGGGATGGTGCTTCTTGGCCAGGCTGCGGAACGCCTTCTTGATGTCCGCCTCGCTGGCGGATTTGGCAACGCCCAGGACTTGATACGGATCGCGCATGATATCTCCCGGCCGCCGGATTCGCGGCCAAGGGCAATATAAGGTGCCCAGGGCCCCATGCCAGTGCGGGTACTTAATGCGCTGTGGCTGCCGGCGGTGCGGAAGGGGCTGCCTGAGAGCGTTGGGCGGCCTGATCGGCCGATGCCGGACCAAGCTGGTCCAGCCGGGCTTGCGCTTCCTTCATGCCATGGCTGGCCGCCGCGGCGTAGAGATCGCGCGCCACGGCCATGTTTTTGGGCACCTGCTGGCCTACTTCGTAAAATTGCGCCAGTTCATACTGGGCCAGGGGGTGGTTGGCGGCGGCAGCGGCCTCCAAAAGGGGCAGGGCGCGCTTGAAATCGGGCTCCCCGGCTTCGCCGCGAATCAGCATATCGGCAAGATCAGCCTGGGCGGTGGGCAGGCCCGCTTCCGCGGCGCGCAGATACATATCCTCTGCCCCTTTGGGGTCTTTGGCGGTTCCCAGGCCCTGGCGGCGCATCATCGCCACGTTCCGCATGGCGGCGATATCGTCATCGTCGATCGCGGACCAGATCTTGTAAGCCTTGGCATAGTCGCCCGCATCGTAGGCCACGACCCCGGCATTGAAATCGCTTCTCAGCGATGTGCCGGTGGTGTCGCTGGCACAGCCCGCCGTCGCGAGGCCCAGCAGAAGCGGCATAATCGGCAACAGTTTGCGCATGGCTTCCCTTCCCGTCGGAGGCTAGCCTGTCCCCGGCCGGGATGCTACGGCGGAGAAATCATGGGCGAAATCGGCGGACCTTTGGATGATGGCGGCATCGCGCTGGAGCGCGATCCATTTCAGCTGTTCGCCGAATGGCTGAAAGAAGCCGAGGCCAGCGAGCCCAACGACCCCAATGCCATGTCGCTGGCGACCGTGGATGCCGGGGGGCGCCCCAATGTCCGCATGGTGCTGCTCAAGGGCTTGGATGCGGACGGCTTCGTGTTCTATTCCAACATTGAGAGCGCCAAGGGCCGCGAACTGGCCGCCAATCCCGCCGCCGCGATCAATTTTCATTGGAAGAGCCTACGCCGGGTGGTGCGCGCCCGCGGCACGGTCAGCGCCGTCAGCGCGGCGGACGCCGATGCCTATTTCGCCACAAGGCCCAAGGACAGCCAGATCGGAGCCTGGGCCTCGGCGCAGTCGCGGCCGATGGAAGGCCGCTGGACCTTTGAAAAAGAGATTGCGAAATACGCGGCCAAATACGCGCTCTCCAAAGTGCCGCGTCCCGATTACTGGAACGGTTACCGCATCCGGCCATTCGAGATCGAATTCTGGCGCGACAAGCCGTTCCGTTTGCACGACCGGCTGGTCTATCGCCGCGATGGCGATGGACCATGGCGGACGGAACGCCTTTTCCCGTGAGCGGTACGGGGGACAGCGAAAGCCTGATGCGCCGCGCCGCCCTGGCTTCGGTGGGCGTTTCGCTTCTGCTGGTGGCGATCAAGACCTTCGCTTATTTCGCGTCGCATTCGGTGGCGATGCTGGCAAGCCTGGCGGATTCCGCGCTCGATCTTTTCACGTCGGCCCTCAATCTTTTCGCCATCCGCGAAGCCTTGACGCCGCCCGACCGGGAACATCGATTCGGTCACGGCAAGGCCGAGCCTTTGGCGGGCCTGGTGCAGGGCGCCTTCATCGCCGCATCCGCCTTGTTCCTGGTGATCCAGGCGGTGCAGCGGCTGATCAATCCCCAGCCGATCGAGCATGGCGTGGCGGCGCTGTTCGTGATGCTGATCTCCATCGCCCTCACGGTCGGGCTGATCCTCTATGAGCGCGAAGTGATACGGCGCACCGGCTCGGTCGCCATTGCGGCGGACCAGAACCATTATGTCGGCGATCTGGCCACCAATGTCGGGGTCGTGATCGCGATCCTTCTGGCGACGGGACTGGGATGGCTGGGGGCCGATCCCATCATCGCGCTTCTGGTGGCGGCGGTGATGGTGGCCAGCGCCTGGCTGGTGTTCCGCCAGAGTCTGGATCAGCTGATGGATCGCGAACTGCCGGATGCGGAGCGGGAGAAGATCAAGGCCATCATCCGCGCTCACCCCGAAGTTCTCAGCCTGCACGATCTGAAGACCCGCGCTGCCGGCCTCACCACCTTCATCCAGGTGCATATCGAACTGGATCCGCAGATGCCGCTGTCGCGGGCGCATGGGGTGAGCGATGCGGTGGAAAAAGAGCTTTGCGTCGCTTTCGAGCGGGCGGAAGTGATCATCCATCAGGATCCGGCCGGCCTGGAGCCGGTGCAGGAATGACCTCGGGCCTGAGCGGTCGTCAAACCGGCATATAGTTGTCGCATGGACTGGATTTGCGCCTTGCGGACGCTCCATCGCTCGCGCCGCGCAACGGGACATGCAGAATCGGCAGCATTGCGCCGGGCCCCGGGCGGCTACTTTCCCTTGCGGGCGTCGGCCAGGATCTCCGCCACCATTTCCTTGCCTTCGGCGCTGTGCAGCCAGGCTTCGGCTTCGTTCTGGGAGGAAAATTGCAGCGGCACTTTTTGCGGCTTGTTGCGGTCCGGGACCGGCACCAGGACTTCGAATGTGCCCGCCAGCCGCACATCCTTGGTTTCGGCGGCATAGGGCGGCGCCAGCTTGGGCTGCTTGTTTTTCATGTCGGATCTCGCCGGATTTGTGCGGGGCTTCTATCAGCTTCTTTTGCGTTTTGCCAAATGCCCGGATTTGCCCGGTGCTTTGGGCTTTTCCGGCTTTTTCCAGGGGGCGTCATGGGCATCGGGGGCCCGCTTCTTGCGCCCGATTCCGAGCTGCTCGCGCCATAGCCGCGCGGGGATTTCCTCGACCTGGCCTTCGGCGAGATGGCCCAGCTGGAAGGGGCCGTACGATATGCGGATCAGCCGCGCCACTTTCAGGCCCAGCGATTCCATCACCCGCTTCACTTCGCGATTCTTGCCTTCCTTCAGGGACACCGTCGCCCAGGAATAGACGCCTTTGCTGCGCTCGATATCGGCGACGATGGGTCCGTAAGTGACACCGGCGATGGTGACCCCGGTGGCGAGCTTGTCGAGATCGGCCTGGGTCACTTTGCCGAACAGCCGCGCCCGGTATTTGCGCACCCATCCCGCCGATGGCACTTCGAGACGCCGCGCGATCTCCCCGTCATTGGTGAGCAGCAGCAGGCCTTCGGAGTTGAAATCCAGCCGTCCCACCGAGACGACGCGGCCTAAGGATTTGGGCAGGCTGGCGAACACGGTGTCGCGGCCCTTTTCGTCTTTGTGCGTGGTGACGAGGCCCGAAGGCTTATGATAGCGCCACAGCCGGGCCGGTTCGCGCGCGGCCAAGGGCTTGCCGTCCACCTGGATGACATTGTTCTCGGTGACGTTGCGGGCGGGGCTGGTGACGATTTCCCCGTCCAGCATCACCCGTCCTTCCGCGATCATCCGCTCGGCGTCGCGGCGCGACCCCAGGCCCGCACGCGCGATCGCTTTTGCTATGCGCTCGCCTTCCGGCTTATCTTCGGACAAAGGGATCTCCATGCAGGACGATGAAGCCATAGCACTGGCGCTGGCCGAAGCGAAGGCATGCGCCGAGCGGGGCGAAGTGCCGGTGGGCGCCGTGCTCCTGGCGGCCGATGGCGCGCTTCTGGCCAGGGACGGCAACCGGATCCTGGAGCGCCGCGACCCCACCGCCCATGCCGAAATGCTGGTGCTCAGGAGGGGCGCTCAAGCTTTGGGCAATGAAAGGCTGGGCGGAACAAGCCTGTTCGTCTCGCTGGAGCCTTGCGCCATGTGCGCGGGCGCGATTTCCCTGGCCAGGGTGGGGCGGCTGGTGTTCGCGGCGGAAGATGCCAAAGGCGGCGCTGTGCTGCATGGGCCGCGCTTTTTCGAGCAACCCACCTGCCATCACCGGCCCCTGATCGGGCGGGCGGGCGATGCGGCGGCGGCGGGCGAGATGCTCAAGGATTTTTTCCGGCAGCGGCGCCAGGGCTGACCGGTCCTAAAACCATCCCGGTGCGTAGCCGGGAAAACCCAAGAGCAGCACTTCGCGCGCCGCGATCAATCCGATACCCGCGCCGATCAGGACGTCGCTGAGAAAATGCGCCGTCAGCAGGGCTCGTGTTACGGCCAGGATCGCGGCGATGGCGAACCAGAGCGGCCAGAGAAACGGCCAGACGCACGTGAAGATCACCGCCACGCAGCAGATGGTCAACGCATGGCCCGACGGGAAGGAATTATATTCCAGATTGAAGGAAAGCGGCAGGAAGCCATAGAGCCCCATTTCCATATCGTCGCGCGGACGCCGCCGTCCCAAGAGAAGCTTGATCGCGTGCAGCACCACGCTGCCCAAGGTAAGGCTGGCGATGAAGGCCAGGCTGTATGTGATCACCAATTCCAGATCCGCGCCGCGCGCCCCGAAATGCCGCGCCACCGCTGTTCCCACCAGCGCCAAGACCGCCACCGCTAGCCAGTGTCCGGCTTTGGCGTAATGGGTAATGCTGTCGAGGAATTTGTGGGTTCGCGCATTGACATGGTCATAGATGAAATGCGCGGCGCGGCGGTCGATCCAGAGCGCGGCCAGGCCCAAGAGAATGAGGGCAAATCCGATCTTAAACAGCATGGCTTTGGTTGCTATGCCGGCGCGCCCAAGTCAAGGCACCAAGCCAAGGCGGCGAAGTCGAGCAAGGCCGGAATCAGGCCGCAGCGCGGGCTGCCGGGCGCGCGGCAAAATCCACGCTGACCGTGGTGCCGTCGCCTTCGACGCTTTCGATGGTGGCCCCGCCGCCATGGCTTTCGCTCAAGGCCTTGATCAGGGCCAGCCCCAATCCCGTGCCCCCTTGGGCAAGGAAGGGGTTCGAGCGGGCCTGCTCGAAAGGCTGGCCCAGCCGCTTGAGATCTTCGGCCGCGATGCCGATTCCGGTGTCGCGCACGATCACCCTGGTCTTGGCGTCATGCTCTTCCACCGCGACGCTGACCCGCCCGCCTTGAGGCGTGAATTTGATCGCATTGGACAGAAGATTGAGCAGGATCTGTTTGACCGCGCGGCGGTCGGCGGTGATGAAGAGGGGGCCTTCCGCTTCGATCACCAGGTCCACGCCGGCGGCATCGGCGCGGTCCTGCATCAGGTCCACCGTGTCCCGGATCATGCCGGGCAGATCGACTTTCTCGAAATTGAGCTTGAGCTTGCCGGCTTCGATCTTGGCCATGTCCAGCATGTCGCTGATGAGATCGAGCAGATGCTGGCCGGATTGATAGATGATGTCGGCATATTCTTCATAGCGCACATTGCCCAGCGGCCCCAGGATGCGCTGACGCATCAGCTCGGTGAAGCCGATGATGGCGTTGAGCGGCGTGCGCAATTCGTGGCTCATATTGGCCAGGAATTTCGATTTGGCCTGGTTGGCGGCTTCGGCTCGTTCGCGCGCCGCCGCGATTTCCTGTTCATGTTCCTTGCGGGCGGTGATGTCGCGTGAAACCGAAACGATATTGCGCACCGCGCCGGTCCTGTCGTCATAGATGGTGCGTGTGACCACTTCCAGCCAGATATAATGACCGTCGCGATGCCGGACGCGGTAGGTGGCGGTCACGGTCTGGCCGCGACGCGGGATCATGCTGAGCTTGCGGGCCTCGGCGATATCGTCGGGATGCACCAGGGCGAAGAATTTTCCCCGTTCGATTTCGTTCGCGCCGCGCCCGACAATCCGTTCCAGCGCTTCGGACGCGAACAGGATATCGCCGCTGGCGGTATAGAAGACGATGATGTCCGAGGCTTCGCGCGTCATCACGCGATATTGTTCCTGGGCCGTCGCGCGGGCTTCCTCGTCGCGCATCCGCTGGGTGATATTCTGGCAGACGCCGATCAGGGCGATGACGCGGCCATTGTCGCCGATCTCCACTTCGCCATGCATGTCGATGACCTGGCCGCCGACACCGCAGAGCAGGGGACCCAGGCTCACATCATGAAGGCAATAGGAAAAGGGCGACCGGGTCCGGATGGCCTGAGCCAGGATCTCGGTCACTTTCGCTTGATTTTCCGGGGGCAGCTGCCGCCGCAGCCAGTCATTGTCCGGTCTGCGATCCTTGGGATCGATCCCCATCAGCCGGTACATGCCCGGCGACCAGAAATGCGATTGATCCGTCAGATCGTAACGCCAGAAGCCGATATGGGCGGCGCGCTCCACCAGCGAGAAATATGTGCTAAGCCGCGCTTCCTGTCCTGCCGGAAGGAGGCTCTGCAGCTCCTGCTGGATCTCCGCTCTGGTGATCATGGGTTCCCCGCCGGGCGGGGAGATTAGTGAGCGCAGGTTAAGCAACACTTTGTGCGACAGGGTGAAAAAAAGCTTAACGAAGTCACCCGGCCGGCACAAAGCGCTTCAGCGCTTGAGGGCGCGCCAGCCAATGTCGCTGCGATAAAAGCAGCCGTCCCAATGGATGCGGGACACCGCGTCATAGGCGCGGGCTTTGGCTTCCGCCACGTCCT
>JAFECO010000084.1 GCA_018242085.1 Pseudomonadota bacterium | reverse complement strand
GGGCGAGGATTCGATCTTCTGGCTGGAACTGCTCCGCGCCGACATCAAGGTCGCCTGCAACACCGCAACAGAAGTGGCGGTGGGGCGCGGGGTGAGCGTCTTCAACCATCGCAGTTGGGGCAACGCGGCCGCGCTTCGTACGGTCCTGGACGAGATGCGGGCCCAGCTACATTTGCGCCGGCATTTCATCCACGACCGCGAATTGGTGGTGCAAAGCCGGATCCAATGCCGCGCGCTGGACGAAGCGTTCTGCCTCAATCTGTTGGGCTGCATCCGGCGGGGGAACTGGCCGCCGTCGCATCTGGTCCTGGCCTATCTGGGGCAAAGGCCCTGGGCCCTGCTGCGGCTGCCGCCCGCGGCGGCCGGGGCGATTGTCCGCAAAATGCGGCCTTCCGCGCGATAATCGCGGGCCCGGGACACAAAGATATTTTTACCTCTATGTCATAACCTTTTGGCCGTAATTTGACATAACTCGCATCCAATCGGGAACTTGGCCGACAGTAATCGTCCAATCGGAACAACGACTAACTCTCAAAACCCCATTCGGCTCAGGCCCAGGACCCCCCATAATGACCATTTCCCTTCGACCCCATCGCCTCGCGTTTTCCGCTCACGGCGAATTGGTATAGGAAACGGCCAATGGCGGATGTGGTCATCATCGAGAAAGGGCGCCACGAGCGCAATTACTGGGGCGACATCTGGCGCTACCGGGAGCTGTTCTATGTCCTGGCCTGGCGCGATGTCGCCGTTCGCTACAAGCAGACCATCATCGGCGCGTCCTGGGCGCTGATCCGTCCCTTCCTCACCATGGTGGTGTTCACCGTGGTGTTCAGCCGGATCGCAAAATTGCCGTCCGACGGCGTCACGCCCTATCCCCTGATGGTGTTCGTCGGCACCCTGCCTTGGACCTTCTTCTCCACGGGCCTGACCGACGCCTCCAACAGCCTGATCGGCAATTCCAACCTGATCAGCAAAGTCTATTTTCCCCGGCTAATTGTTCCCATCGCGGCGGTGGTGGTGGCATTCGCGGACTTTCTCATAGCCCTGGCCATCCTGGTCGGCATGATGTTCTGGTATCGGTTTGCGCCCGGCTGGAACATCTTATTTTTCCCCATATTCGTGGTCGCCGCAATCGGCGCCACCATCGGGCCGTCCCTGTGGTTCACCGCATTGAACGTCAAATACCGTGACTTCCGGATCATCGTGCCATTCATCGTGCAATTGGGCCTCTATATTTCGCCGGTCGGTTTCAGCTCTAACATTGTGCCGCCGGAATGGCGGCTGCTTTATTCTCTCAACCCCATGGTCGGCGTCATCGACGGATTCCGCTGGAGCCTTCTGGGCAGCAGCAGCCAGCTTTATTTGCCGGGGGTGGCAGTGAGCTTCCTGGTTATCATCATCTTCATGTGGCTCGGCGTGCGGCAGTTCCGCGCAACTGAGAAAAGTTTTGCGGACCTGATCTGACATGGCGATGTCGGCTATTACCGTCGACAATCTTTCCAAGCGTTATCTGCTCGGGCACCAATCCGATCCGAGATTTCGCAACAAGGATGTCAATCTGCGCGACGCGATCGTGCGCACGGTTCGCGGTGCGGTGCACAGGACAGGCGACACTTTGCGTGGCCGCGAAATGATCCAAGGCGACAGGCTCGAGGAGTTCTGGGCACTCAAAGGCATCAGTTTCGAGGTCAAAGAAGGCGAGGTCCTGGGCATTATCGGGCGCAATGGCGCCGGCAAGAGTACGCTGCTCAAGATCTTGAGCCGGATCACAGAGCCGACGGCTGGCCGTGTCACCATCCATGGTCGGGTGGCAAGCCTTTTGGAAGTGGGCACCGGCTTTCATGCCGAATTGTCCGGCCGGGAAAATATTTTTCTCAATGGCGCCATTCTCGGAATGACTCGGGCCGATATCCGCAAAAAATTCGACGAAATTGTCGCCTTTTCGGAAGTCGAGCGTTTCCTCGATACGCCGGTCAAACGTTATTCATCCGGCATGTATGTGCGCCTTGCTTTTGCCGTGGCCGCACATCTGGAACCGGAGATCCTGATCGTCGATGAAGTGCTGGCCGTGGGCGATGCCGCCTTCCAGGCCAAATGCATGGGCAAGATGAGCTCGGTGGCACAGGAAAACCGCACCGTTCTGTTCGTGAGCCACAATATGGGAGCGGTCAAAACCCTGACGACCCGCTCCATTCTTCTGGAAAGCGGCGTCGTCACAGCCAACGGGCCGTCGGAGGCGGTGGTCGAGAACTACTTGCTTCGGACTCTGGACGAGCGGACCAAAGCTTTGAGAGCCAAAAATCTGGAAGGATTCCGGCGCGGGCGACTTTACGACAATCCACCCGCCAGAATTCTGGAGATCAATATCGCCAACCCGAATGAGGATTCCGACACCCTGCCGGAAATCGAACTGGGCTCCGATTTCACTATCGAGATCACTCTCGATGTGGAACGCCCCATCGTGAATGGCGATCTGTGCGTCGTCCTGATGAACTCCCAGGGTGAACGGGTCACCTCGCTAGTCGCGTCCGATAGGGTCATGGGCCTATCTCTTCCGCCGGGAGAAAAGATTATAAGCCTTTCCGTGCCCGATTTGTATCTTGCGCCAGGCCGCTATTTCGCCGAAGTCTGGCTGGACCCGATGATCGATAGCACCTCCTGCGACGCCGTCTTCGATTACCCCTTGCTGTCGGTCGTGAATAGCGGCCAAGTGTCTCACGCTCTGACACGTCCCTGGGGCACCGTCTACAGCAAGAAGGCCGAGTGGAGCGTTCTGGAAAGCGCCGCGCCGGTTAACGCGCGCTAGGTTACCGATGTAGGACGGGCGCGATCATGCGCTACGCGCGCACCATGAACCACGCCCGATAGGTAAGCGTCGCGCATTTGTATCTGCGCCTTGGTCGCCGCCGAGAAGCCGAACAGGTGTGAAGCCAGAACCTTGGCTTTCTGCTTTGCGGCAGACTTCAGTATCCAGGCTGGAATGCCGAAAATCCTACGGCGCGCCTTCATAGGGCCGTAGGTCATGATCCAGTCCGTCACGCCCAGGCGGAAATTGCGGTGCCAGACCCATCCCACCGTATAGCATTCGCGCGGCACGAAATGATGGATGACGGCGCCGGGCAGATAGATGGCCTTGGCACCGCCCGCGATCAGGCGCTGCTGCAATTCGCCTTCCTCGCCCACCGGCGATATCTTCTCCGAGGTCACGCCCAGTTCCTCGGAAAACAGGCCGGTCTTCTCCAGATCGGCCTTGAACACGGCCCAGTTGGCGCCGAAAAAGAATTCGAAATCCGTCGCCGCGATCTCCACTTCCTTCTCGCCATGCGACCAGCCGATCGCCGAACGGGGCAGATAGGGCACAAGATGGGGCGGGCATTCGCTTTCCGCGTCGGGAATGAGCGGGCCGCCGAAGAAATGCCCCCTGCCGTAACGCGCGGCAGCGGAGACATAGGCCGCCACCATATCCTCAGGCACCTGGATATCATCATCGAAGAAAATGAAGAAATCCGCGTCGCTGCGCTCGACCGCATGGTTGATCGCTTTGGAGCGTCCGGCGATGGGCGAATAGAGATAGCGCACCCGCCCCTCGACGGAATGGTTGCGGCAGACTTCCTCGGCACCGCTCACAGGCCCATTCTCAACCACGTGAATTTCGACACCGGGCGGATAGGCGCATTGCGACAGGCTGGTGAGCACCCGCTCGAGAAATGCCGGCCGCTTAAAAGTTGGAATGATGATGGCCGTCTTCATTGCATCGTCTCGAATTTCGCCCCTACCCTTGGCGCGACAGCTTAACCGAGCCCGTCCCTATGGAAACCGGCTGGCCAGGTGCCGCTGCACCATAAGGGATTTAAGCTTAATACGCCGCAAACTGCCGTTAGCCGATCAGTAGAGTTTGGCGGCGATAATCCCTTTTCCTTGCCAGGACCGCTTCTGGCATGGGAAAGGGTAGCTCGACGACGGGGAATGACGGATTTGGCGCAATCTCAATCCTTTTATGATGTTGCGCGAAAAGTCCGGCGCAAGCTGGGCCAGTTTTTGGGCCAACCCCAGATCGGCGATATCTGGCCTTCGGGCGTGATCTCCTTCACCTTCGACGATTTCCCCAAGACCGCTTTCACCCAAGGCGGCGCCATACTGGAACGTCACGGCGCCCGCGGAACCTATTACACGGCCTCGAAGCTGGTAGGCACGGTGGGCGATCTGGGTACCTTGTTCGACATGGAAGACCTTCGCGCCGCGCATCGCGGCGGTCACGAGATCGCCTGTCACACCTATAGCCATCTGCGCTGCTCGGAAGCCGACGAGCCCGCTCTGGTGTCCGAAGTACGATCCAACGCGGCCGGCATTTCCGCAATCATCGAGGGCCATGTTCCCAGGAACTTCGCCTTTCCCTATGGCGCGACCTCGCCCACGGCGCGGCACGTGCTCAAGCGTTATTATGCGTCATGCCGGGGCATCCAGCCGGGCATCAACCGGAAGATTCCCGATACGGCGGAATTATATGCCTACAGTGTCTATGCCGGGACCTTCGATGAAGCTCGGATGCGGGCATTGATTGATCAGAACAAAATTTTGAGCGGCTGGCTGATCTTCTATACCCACGATGTTACGGAGGCGCCGTCGCCCTATGGTTGCACGCCGCAGCAATGGGAGGCGGTGGTGAGCTATGCGGCAAGGACCTCTCCCGTGCTGCCCGTTCGCGATGTGATTGCGGCACTGGGGGTCAAATCCCCCCGACTGCCGTGATGTCGGCCGGGTGAAGCGGGCCGTTAACTTATGCATTTCTAAACATTGTTTGGGGACACTTTCAGCCACCCAAACTTTAAGTTGACCAAAGGTTAATCCCGGAAAAAGCATGACGGAAGCGATCATCAAGGTTGAGGGACTTTCAAAGCGATACCAGCTTGGGCACCGCATGGAAGTCCGCGGCGAAAATCCGACCCTCCGCGATGGTGTCGGCCGCATCGCCAGAAACATGCTTCGGACGTCGAAGGACGTTATGCGTGGTCAAGAAGTCATTCACGGCGACGATGTCGAGGAATTCTGGGCCCTCAAAGAGATCAATTTCGACGTCGCGCAGGGTGAGGTTCTGGGAATCATCGGACGCAATGGCGCCGGCAAAAGCACCTTGCTCAAAGTTCTCAGCCGGATCACCGAGCCGTCATCGGGCCGCGTAACCTTGCGTGGCCGCGTTGCAAGCTTACTGGAGGTGGGCACCGGCTTTCATCCCGAACTGAGCGGCCGTGAAAATATCTATCTCAACGGCGCGATTCTTGGCATGAACAAAGGCGAAATCCGCAAAAGGTTCGACGAGATTGTCGCGTTTTCGGAAGTCGAGAAATTCCTGGACACGCCAGTAAAGCGTTATTCTTCCGGCATGTATGTGCGCCTAGCTTTCGCGGTGGCGGCCCATCTCGAACCGGAAATTCTCATCGTCGATGAGGTTCTGGCCGTCGGCGATGCCGCCTTTCAGGCGAAGTGCATAGGGAAAATGCAGGATGTTTCGACTAATTCCGGGCGAACCGTCCTGTTCGTGAGCCACAATATGGCGGCGATACAGCAGCTCTGCAGCCGGGCGATCATGTTGCGCCAGGGCTCGGTTCTGGCCGACGGCGATCCAAGATCTATCATTTCGACCTATATGACCAGTTCGAGTCACGCGGATGAGACCGGTAACATCTCACTGCGCGATTGGCCGGATCGCGTCACCGACAAGAGCGGTATGATCGTCCGGTTCGAAGTGTGCGACGAGAAGGGTGCCCATATCGGCTCCGCCTTTATGGGGGACAAAGTCCGCTTCATCATGACGATCGAGCTATACCGGCCCGTAACCGAGATGCAATTTGGCATCTTTGTCCACGCCGCGACCGGCGAAGGCATTTTGGAACTGAGGTCGTCACACGAAGGATTGAAGATCGATAGTTCAGGCAAGAGCGTCATCGTGGAAGTGACTGTGGACAATATCGGGCTCTATCCGGGTGAGTATATGCTTAGCCCATGGTGTTGGGACCAACATTCGTCCGGCGATATCGATTGGGTCGAGCATTGCTCAAAGCTGAATGTCATGGCGGCCCGCGGACCGCATGGCGAGCTCACACTAAAACCGCAATATGGAAAATATTTTGTTCGCCCCACCTGGAACATTCACGACGGCGAATGAGATCTTGTCTGGGAGCTTGGGGGTAAGCGCCCATGGGCTTATGTTTAATGGCCGCACCGGGCGCTCTTGCCCAACTTCAGCGACCGGGCCGCGTGAGATCGAAGTCACCGCCATTAATCATCTCCGGCGCCGCGAATTGCTCGAGAGTTGATAAGGGGCTAAACTTCATATTGGGCTGGAATTTTCATTAATATTGGGCCGTTACAATCGCCGCAAAGACGTGCAGGACGAAATCATGGACGAGCAAAATGCACTCGCGGCGTTAATCTTGACGCGAGACATCATGGCCGCGATCAAGCTGCGCTACTTCCTGACCGACGGCACCCTTTTAGGCATAGTTCGTGACAATAATTTTATCGCCAGTGACAGCGATATCGATATCGGCGTCTTCGCGGAAGATTTCAACATTTTCTCATTCGGATTGCTCGCATCCCTGATGCGGCTTAACGGCTTCTCGCACCGCTTCCTGGGTGTCTGGGGAAAGCATTTTGCCGTCCATTGGACGCGAAAGAATGTGCTGGTTGATGTGAGCTTCTACTTCAAAAACGGCGATCAGAGAGTGTCCTATGCGATGGATGATACGAACATATTCAAAATCACATTCCCCGCCGATCTGATTGAGACATTGGCACCGATAGAGTTTCGCGGGCACTCCTTTACGGCCCCGAAGGATCCGCGCGCGATTCTTTCGTATCAATACGGCGACTGGAGCGTTCCGCGTCCCGATTGGGATTGGAAGGAATCTCCCCTGAACATCGCGCGATGGAAGAAGGTGACACTGGAAGAAAAATTCAAATCGAAAGTGTCAAACCGG
>JAFECO010000083.1 GCA_018242085.1 Pseudomonadota bacterium | reverse complement strand
TTCGGTCAAGACCATCGCCATGGTGGGCGCCAGCGGCAATGAGATCCGCCCGTCCTATTTCGCGATGATGTATCTTCTGAACAAGGGCTACAAAATCATCCCCGTGAATCCGGGGATGGCGGGCAAAGAGATTCTAGGCCAGAAAGTCTATGCCAGCCTCGCCGAGGTGCCGGCCCCGGTCGACATGGTGGATATCTTCCGCGAGTCCCAATATGCGCCCGCCATCGTGCGCGAGGCTTTGGCCGAAAAGGACCGCTTCGGCCTCAAATATATCTGGATGCAGCTGGGCGTGGTCAGCGAGGAAGCGGCCAAGCTGGCCGAGGACGCCGGCATCACCGTGATCATGGACCGCTGCCCCAAGATCGAGCATGGCCGCTTTTCCGGCGAGCTGGGCTGGATGGGCATCAACCGCAAGGTGATCGACAACCGCAAACCGCTTTTGTTCGGCAAGGGCGGCAGCCTGAAACGGATCTGACCATGCTGACGATTTACGGCGACTCGATTTCCGGCAATTGCCTGAAAGTGAAATTCGTTTGCGACCGGCTGGGCATCCCTTATCGCTGGGTCGAAACCGACGTGCTGAAAGGCGAGACCCGCACGCCGGAATTTCTGGCGATGAATCCGGCCGGACAGGTGCCGGCGGTGAAGCTGTCCGACGGCCGCGTATTGGCGCAGTCCAACGCCATCATGCTGCATCTGGCGGAAGGCTCGGACCTGATTCCCTCCGACGCCTATGACCGTGCGCTGATGTTCCAGTGGCTGTTCTGGGAGCAATATAGCCACGAGACCGTGATCGCCGTGCGCCGCTTCCACAAAGCCTATTTGAAAAAGCCGGACGCCGAGATCGATCCGGCCTTGCTGCCCAAGGGCGAGCGCGTGCTGGCGCTGATGAACGATCATCTGGCCACGCATCGCTATTTCGTGGGCGGCAAGCTCAGCCTCGCCGATATCGCCCTCGTCGCCTATACGCGCTGGGCCGATCAGGGCGGGTTCGAACTTTCCCGCACGCCGCATGTCCAAGACTGGATAGCGCGGGTGGAACAGGATCTGGATCTTGCGCGCGCGGCCTAATGGCATTTTCGCGCTTGTCTTGGCCGCGTCGGTGGCGGCTTCCGCCGCCCATGCCGCCGATACGATCGGACTTGCCCGCAAGCTGGTCGGTTATACCGGCGGCGTCAGCCTGATCCTGCGCAATTTCGAAGGCGGCATGGCGGCTTCGGTCCAGGCCCCCGACATTTTCCGGCAGAGTTTCGAGCAAGCCTTGGCCGACAACGCCCAAACCCTCGCCGCGGCCGACGAAGACCTGGCCCAGACCTATGCCCGTCTTTATTCCGCCGACCAGATGAGTGCGGAGATCGCCTTTTACGAGAGCCCGGAAGGCCAGAACATCATGACCAAAAGCCGCGACACGTTCGGCGTGGTGGTCTGGCCCGATCCCGGCACGCCGGGCCTCACCGCCGAACAAAGCGCGGCGCTGGTCAAATTTCACGAAACCGTCAAACGGCGCGCCGCCATCGCGGCCGGAAATTCCGAGGCCACCGACGCCATCATGACCGCGGAGACCGATGCCCTGGTCAAGATCCGCTCGGCGGCCTTTGCGAATTATTGCAAGATCAGGGATTGTAAGGCGGAAAACGTCACGCCGCCGCCGCAATAAGGAATTGATGACATGGCCGATTATGGTTTCAGCACACTCAGCGTGCATGCGGGCGCGCAGCCCGACCCCGCCACCGGCGCGCGCGCGACGCCGATCTACCAGACCACGGCCTATGCGTTCGAAGATGCCGATCATGCCGCCGCGCTGTTCAACCTGCAGGTCTTCGGCAACATCTATTCGCGGATCATGAATCCCACCAATGCGGTGCTGGAAGAACGGGTGGCCGCGCTGGAGAATGGCCGCGCCGGTTTGGCTTGCGCCTCCGGCCATTCCGCGCAGCTGCTGGCGCTTCACACCTTGATGGCCCCCGGCTGCGAGATCGTATCGGCGCGCCAGCTTTATGGCGGCTCAGTCAATCAATTCTCCCAGAGCTTCGCCAAATTCGACTGGCATGTGAAATGGGCCGACACCCGCGATCCCGATAGCTTCAAGGCACAGATCACCGACAAGACCAGGGCGCTCTATGCCGAGAGCATCGCCAATCCGGGCGGGCTGATCACCGACATCGAGGCCTTGGCCAAGATCGCCCATGAGGCAGGCCTGCCCCTGATCATCGACAACACCCTGGCATCGCCCTACCTGATCCGGCCCATCGAATGGGGCGCGGACATCGTGCTGCATTCGGCCACCAAATTCCTGGGCGGCCATGGCAACTCGATGGGCGGGGTGATCGTGGATGGCGGCAAGTTCGACTGGGGCAAAAGCGGCAAATTCCCCACTTTGTCGGAGCCCAACCCCTCTTATCATGGCATGCGCATGTGGGAGACCTTCGGCGACATGGCCTTCGCGGTCGCCACCCGCGTGCTGGCGCTCCGGGACCTTGGCCCTGCCCTTTCGCCGATGAACGCCTTCCTGATCCTCACCGGCACCGAGACCTTGCCGCTGCGCATCCAGAAACATTGCGACAACGCCCTGGCGGTGGCGCGCTGGCTGAAGGCCAATCCCAATGTCGCCTGGGTGAATTATGCCGGGCTCGAAGACAATGAGAGCTATAAGCTGCACAGGAAATATTGCCCCAAGGGGGCGGGCAGCGTCTTCACGTTCGGATTGAAGGGCGGTTACGAGGCCGGGCTGAAACTGGTGAACGGCGTCAAGCTGTTCTCCCATCTCGCCAATATCGGCGACACCCGCAGCCTGATCATCCACCCTGCCTCCACCACCCACCGGCAATTGTCGGATGAGGACCGGGCCAAGGCAGGCGCAGGCAATGACGTGGTGCGGCTGTCGATCGGGATCGAGGACGTGGCGGATATCACCGCCGATCTTGAACAGGCACTCGCGCTCTAACTTACGCGGTGCCGCATCTCATAGGCATGCCAGACGGCGGCGCATAACAGTGCCGCCGCCGTCACCTGATGCAAGGCCGCCAATTCTTCCGGGGCCTGCAGCAGCAAGGTGAAAATGCCCAACCCGATCTGGAAGGCGGTGATCGCCGCCACCAGCTTGGCGCTTTTCTTGACATAACCGCCAAATCGCATTCCGCCCGCGAATATCCAGGCAGCGAACCCGGCCACGATATAGGCGCCGATGCGGTGATCGAATTGCGCCAGACCGGGATTTTCGAAGAAATTGATCCACCAAGGCTTGGAGAAGAACGGGTCTTCCGGAAACACGCGGCCGTTCATGTCGGGCCAGGTGTTGTAGATCAGCCCGGCATGCAGGCCCGCCACCAGCGCGCCCAGCAGCATCTGGACATAGATCAGCGCCACAAACCCGATCGTTCGACCGGCGGGCTTGTAGGCGGATTTCAAGTCCCGAAGATATTCCAGCGCGATCCAGAGAATGGCGATCAGGAGCAGAAGCGCCGCGCCGAGATGGATCGCCAGGCGATATTGGCTGACGGAAACGCGCGTCTCCAATCCGCTTTGCACCATCCACCAGCCGATGAAGCCCTGCAAGCCGCCCAGCACGAACAGCAACAGCATGCGCGGCCAGTCGCTCTTGCGGATCGCGCCCTTCCAGGCGAACCAGAGGAAAGGCACGAAGAACGCCACGCCCAGGAAGCGGCCCAGGAACCGGTGCGTCCATTCCCACCAGAAAATCCCCTTGAACGCTTCCAGGCTCATGCCCCTGTTTTCCAGAATGTATTGGGGGATCTTCTGGTATTTGGCGAAAGCGTCGGCCCATTGCGCATCGTTCAAGGGCGGGATCGCGCCCATGATCGGATCCCATTCGGTGATGGAAAGGCCCGAACCGGTAATGCGCGTCAGCCCGCCGATGGTGACCATGGCGAGGATGATGACGGCGATGGCCAGAAGCCAAACGCCCACAGCTTTGCGCGACGCCTGCATTGGGGTTCCAATACAGATTGCGCGGGCTTTGGTCCACTCTTGCCCGCCGCGGCATTTGCGGCGATGGTCCTGCCATGACGCCGCATACCAAAAAGCTGATCGGCACCATCCTGATGCTGATCTGGCTGGTGATTTATGCCCTGGCGGTCTCCGCCCTGGCGGTCCGCATCCTGCCCCATGCGGCCTGGTATGTGAGCCTGCTTTTCTATGTGGTGGCGGGCCTGTTCTGGATCGTTCCCATCGGCCTGGCCTTGCCCTGGATGTATCGGGAGCCGAAACGATGATCGACAATGAGGCGTTGCACCGGTTCGAAGTCGTCGAAAACGGTCTCACCGTTTTCGCCAATTACCGGGAGCATGACGGCCGCTATGTCCTCACCCATGTCGAGGCCGACCCGGCCCTGCGCGGCACAGGCGCGGCGGCGCGGCTGATGCAGGCCATCGTCGATCACGCCCGCGCCAAGAACCTCAAATTGATTCCGCGCTGCAGCTATGCGGTGGCCTGGTTTCGCCGCCATCCCGAAGCGCGGAATGTGGCGGAATAAAGCCAAGTAATGAATCCCTAACCACGCCGCTTCTTTCCCCGGCACCGGTGACGGGCAGCCGCGTTCGGCGGTCATGCGGAATTCTGCGCAAGATCTTCGGGACTTGTTGAAGCTGGCCGCCATGCTCAGGCGGTTCGCGGAAGACGCTACCGACCGCGGCTATGCCGCCAAATTCCTGCGCGCAGCCATCGAAGTGGAAATGCGCGCCGAATTCCTGGCCGGCCACCGCGCCGGAGAGCCCGAACCCGACTGGGAGCACCAAGCCGCGCTGCACGCCCCTGTCGACCTGCGGATATGACGGCACGCCTTATTGGAGGCGTGCCGTCTTATTCGGAATTCAGCGCGGCTGGATCAACTTGCGGTAAAGGTGCCAGGTGGCGTGTCCCAGGACCGGAATGACCACCACCAGTCCCAGGAATGCCGGGATCGATCCCAACACCAGGCTGCCAGCGACCACCAGGCCCCACAGCGCCATGGGACCGGGGTTGGCGATCACTGCTTTCACTGACGTACTGACCGCCGTATCCAGGCCGATGTCCTGATCCAACAGCAGCGGGAACGAGACCACGCTGATCATCATCGCGACCAAGGCGAACAGAAAGCCCACACCGCATCCGACCACGATCAAGGTCTGGCCCGCAGGGGTCATGAAAACCTGATGCAGGAAGGCGCCGACGGATGTGGGCGTTATGCCACCTTCGTCGCCGGGCACGAAAATCAGGCGCGTGCCGTTATCGACCTTGGCGAAAATCCCTCCTACGTCCACGTGCAGAGTTTGGGCGTAGATGATCCAGGCGGTTAGAATCCAAAGCAGGAACAGCGCCACCAGTCCGGCGCCCAGGATCATGATCGAGCCGATGGCGGGCGCCTTCAACACATCGAAGGCGCTGGCCCAACTCACCGGCGCACCCTTTTCGTGCATGCGGCTCATTTCATAGAGCGCCAGGGCCGCGAAGGGGCCGATGATGGCGAAGCCGGACATCAGCGGAAACAGGAGCGGAAGCAGGTCCGAGCCGAAGAAGAAGCGCGCCAGCACCAGCCCGACCGCCGCATAGACGATACAGAGAAGCACCACATCGCTGCGGTAGGTCTGGAAGTCCTCGAAGCCCTTGCGCACCGCATCAAGGACGTCCTTGTTGTCGATGCGCCGGATCACGGGCGCGGGCGAATGGATGGTGTCCTGGACGTGATGGAGTGAATGGCCGACCGCACTTAAGGCCCGTGCCGTGCCCGCCAGCTGCGAGCCGCCCCATTCGATCGGATTACGGATTGTCATGCGCCTTCCTCCTGACCTGTTCTGGCCGGGGGCGCTCGGGGCGCGGCGGCAACTCGCCGTCGGTCACGAAAAACCCGCGACCTTGTAGGGGAAACTATAGACCTGCGGCAGGATGCCGCAAGGGGTCAACGACAGCGGCGGCGGCCCTACCGGGCCTCCCATCGGAACCCGCCTCACGCGCATGATACCAGCCTCCAGTCGGCCAGCCTTCGATAACGGAACGCCCCGGCGTGGGGGGCCGGTGGCGGCAAGTGCTGCCATCGCACGTTCCTCCCTTCGAGATGGTTGGCGCCTGTACCAGCGGCCGGTTCCCCCGAGCCGGCCAGCGATTTGCCGTCTCAGGGATGCCTTGCGAGGCATGATCGTCATGCCGATAGTGTTCGAGCATATTTGCGGCAACGGGCTGTGAGCCCGGAATGACCGAGGGGGATTTTCCATGAATCGGCGCACATTGCTCGCGTCCCTGGCAGGCGGCGCGGCAATCTTCGCGGCCCATCCGCGCCCGGCATGGGCACAGGCATCGGGAGCCGGCGGCCCCGGCCCCTTGAACCTGATCACCGATGTTCCGGGGCTGCAGGTGGGCCAGGCCGACGATCCCAAGGCGCGCACCGGCGTGACCGTGATCCTGCCCGATGCCGGACGCGCAACCTGCGCGGTCGATGTGCGCGGCGGTGGGCCCGGCACGCGGGAAACCGACGCGCTCAATTCCTGGAACCTGGTCCATTCCGTCGATGCGATCGTTTTGTCCGGCGGCTCGGTCTATGGCCTGGCCTCGGCCGACGGCGTGGCGGCATGGCTGGGCGCGCGCAAGCGCGGCTATGGCCTCAGCACCGCGCCGGGCGTTCCGGTATCTCCCATCGTGCCGGCCGCGATCCTGTACGACCTCGCCAACAAGGGCGACAAGAATTGGGGCACCAATCCGCCTTATCGCGATTTGGGCATGCGCGCGGTGGAAGCGGCCTCGCGCAATTTCACGCTGGGCACGGCGGGCGCCGGCTATGGCGCGGAATCGGGCGCGCTCAAAGGCGGGATCGGTTCGGCGTCTTTCGTGACCAAGGACGGCATCAGCGTCGGCGCCATCGTGGCGGTGAACAGCCTGGGATCGCCGATTGTGCCGGGCACCAAGAACTTCTGGTCCGGCCCGTTCGAGATCGGCAAGGAATTCGGCGGGTTGGGCGCCAGCAACGCGCATGTCACCGGCGAGGATTGGGG
>JAFECO010000082.1 GCA_018242085.1 Pseudomonadota bacterium | reverse complement strand
CAATGCCATGAAATATGCCCATCCCTCCGGCGTGCCGCTGCATATCGGCTTATGCTGCGAAGCCCATGCAAATGGAGATCTGGTGGTGCGCGTCAACGATGATGGCGTGGGTCTGCCGGATAACTTCGATACCGAAAAGGATGGCGGCACCGGCTTTCAGATCGTCCGCGCCCTGACCGCGGAAATGGGTGCGCAGCTGGAAACCTCATCCAGCAGCCTTGGTCTTGCGCACGCCCTGGTTATTCCCCGGGCACTGGCCGCCGACACGCAAATGGCTTGATCCGGGCCGCCCGATCCTGGCCACATTCCCCGGCGAGACTGGACAGGACAGGGAATACGGAAAGTGCGTTTGGTGAAGATTCTTCGCGTTCTATCGCTCTGGCTGTTCTGGCCGGGCGTGGCATTGATTGCCTGGGGTGAGCTCACCCCCCATCCACCGCATCTGCAGGGCCCGCTCGATTGGGACAAGGCGGATCACTTCATCGCCTATTTCGGCCTTGCCAGCATGGCGACCATGATCCTGGGCCTTCGCCCCAGGCTGGCGGGCGCCATCGCGGGCGTGATCCTTTTGAGCGGGGCGCTGGAAATCCTCCAGGCCTTTGCCGGCCGCGATGCCGAGATCTTGGACTTCGTCGCCAACAGCCTGGGCGCGCTTACCGGCACCCTGGTCGCCGCCACGATTCTACTTCTGTTCCGCGATCGTGCGCTTGTTGCGGGCTCCGCCTCCGACTAGGGCCTGATGCGCTTCCCTGGTTTGCCGCGCGATCTTGCGGAGTTGCCTAGCAACCGCGTAGCAACGGGCTTCCACTTTTCCGGATCGCGCTTTAGCCTTGGCCCACCGGAAATCTAGGGTGGAGTTTCCATGTTCGAGGAATTCAAGAAATTCGCGATGCGCGGCAACGTGCTGGACCTGGCGGTCGGTGTGATCATCGGCGCGTCTTTCACCGGCATCGTCACCTCGTTGGTCAATGATGTCATCATGCCGCCGGTCGGCCTGGCGCTGGGCGGGGTGGACTTCTCCAACTTCTTCATTGTCCTGAAGGGCGACCGCGCGGTCGACACCTTGGCCGCGGCGAAAGCCGCCAAGGACGTGACCTTGAATTACGGCCTGTTCGTGAATGCGATCATCAATTTCCTGATCGTGGCCTTTGTGCTCTTCCTTATGATCCGCCAGATCAACAAGCTGACCACGCCCGCGCCCGCGCCCGAAGCCGCACCGCCGCCGCCTTCCGAAGAAGTGCTGCTGCTGCGCGAGATCCGCGACGGCCTGAAAGCGCGGGGATGAAATTCTCGCGCGGCGCTCTGGTCGCGCTGGCGGTTCTGCTTTGGGCATCGCCGCTTGGCGCGCAGACCGACATGGCCGGTATGGCCGCCGGGTTTCTGGGCGCCTATGGCAGCTTTCATCCGTCCGCCGGCATTCCCGATGCCAGCGGGCGGAGCAGGCTGGCCCCTTATCTTTCTCCGGCCCTGAACAAGATGCTGGCCGACGGCGCGGCGGCCGAAGCGCGCTTCGCGGCCAAGTTCAAGAATTCGCCGCCCCTGATCGAAGGCGACCTGTTTTCCTCCATGTTCGAAGGCGCCACCGCCTGGAAGCTGGGCGCCTGCAGCGCCAGCGGAACGGCCGCGCGCTGCCCCGTCAATTTCTCCTATGCGCAGGCGGGGCATCCGCCCGTGACCTGGACCGATACGCTGCTCCTGATCAACACGGCGGCGGGCTGGCGGGTGGATGACATCGCCTATGGCGCGGGGTTTCAGTTCGGCAACACCGGCAAGCTCACCGATACGCTCAAGACGGTCTTGCGCGAGGCGCCTTGAGTAACCAGTTTGCGCTCCTGCCGAATGGGCTGCCGAAAGGATATCGATATGAGCAAAGAGAAAATCGTCAAGAGCGACAGCGAATGGCGCGAGCAGCTTTCGGCGGATCGTTACCGGGTGCTGCGCCAGCACGGCACCGAGCCTGCGGGAACCAGCCCGCTCAATTACGAAAAACGCAGCGGCGAGTTTCTCTGCGCCGGCTGCGGCGCGGAACTTTTCGAGTCGGGCACCAAATATGAAAGTGGATCGGGCTGGCCCAGCTTTTATGCGCCAATGCCCGATGCGGTGGCGACCACCACCGACACAAGCCATGGCATGGTGCGCACCGAAGTGAACTGCGCCCGCTGCGGCGGCCATCTGGGCCATGTCTTTCCCGACGGTCCCCGCCCCACCGGCGAGCGTTATTGCATCAACGGCGCGGCGCTGGATTTCAAACCGAAAGGTTAAAACAAGCCGTAAGTCACGCCGCGACGCTGGAGCGCGCCCAGGAAAAGTGTTCTTGCGGTTTTCCGAACGGCGCCAGAGGCGCCCATAAAACAATTGGGCGCGTCCGCGCCCGAGGCGCGCGACCAAAAGAAGTTCGCGACGCTGGATTTTAAGCCCAAAGGCTGACACGCCTGGTTGAAGGAAATACAAATGCAAACGCCGCGATCCAAAAGACCGCGGCGTTTTGTTATCCGGACGGATGTCGCCGGATTTATTCTTCCGGGCCGCCTGCCTTGGAACGGCTGCGGGCTTCGGCTTCGGCGGCTCGCAATTCGGCGCCTTGCGGACCTTCCATGGCGGCTTCGGCCTCTTTGCCCATCTGCGGGATTTCGGAATTGTGGCGCTTCACGAAATTGGCTTCGTCTTTGAGGAATTTGCGCGAGGCTTGATAGTCGCCCTCGCCCATAATCTGTTTCTTCTTTTTCGGTGCCGCTTTCTTCGCCGGGCTCTTCTTGGCGGCGGCTGGGCGTTTGGCCTTGGCGGATTTGCGCTTGGCTTTTTTCGGCGCCGCTTTTTTGGCTTTGCTTTTCTTGGCGCCACGCGAGGCCGCCGCTGCGGCGCGCTTCGCCGGCTTCTTTGCCTTGGTCTTTTTGGCTTTCGTGGTCTTCTTGGCTTTGGATTTTGCTTTGGCTTTCTTCGCTTTGGCCATGGATTGCTCCGTTGGAAGGGGCGGGGAGCTTAGGCGTGTTGCCGCCCAGGAGCGAGGGGGGATCGCCGCTTCGGCGTTGCTTTATCGCGCGGGCTTCAGCGTTCCATCGCCAAGCGCTCCATCAGCCAGGACGCGGCGGGACCCAGCGGGGTATCGCCGCGATGGACGGCGTGGAAATGATATTGCACATCGTCCCAGGCATCGATCGCCAGGCGAACCAGCCGGCCGCGCTTGATGTCGTCCGATACCATCGGCGCCGGCATCGATCCCCAACCCAGGCCCGCCAACAGCAGCGCATGCTTGGCGCCAAGATCCGCCAGCCGCCAGCTTTTCACCGCCACCACACCCAGATCGCGTCCGGCGGTCAGGCTGGAACGATCCGTCAGGACCAGCTGCACATGATCGCGCGCCAGGGTGCTGGTCACCTTGCTCATTCCCGCCAGGGGATGATCGGGATGCGCCACCGGGACCAGTTTGACCGCCCCCGCCGGTGCCCGGACCAGAAAATCGCTGGCGATTTCCAATGGGCCGGAGAGGCCGAACAAGGCGTCGCGATCCAGCACGGCCTGCGTCACCGCCCCCAAGGCTTCGACCCTCAAGCGCAGCGACACGGTGGGAAATCTGCGGCGGAATTCGTCCAGCGCTTTCACCACCCGCCTGGCGGGCAGCATCACATCCACCACCAGGCTGACTTCGGCTTCCAGTCCCTGGGTCAGGCCCTTGGCTTTTGCGATCAGTCCGTCCAGCGCCATCGCCAGGCCCCGGCCATCGGAAAGAATGGCGCGGCCCGCTTCGGTGAGGCGCGGCTTGCTGGCGCCGGCCCGGACAAACAGCGCAAGGCCCAGCTGGTTTTCCAGATTGGCGATGGCATAGCTCACCGCGGAGGTGGCGCGGCCCAGCTTGCGTCCGGCGGCCGCGAAGCTGCCGGTTTCCGCGATCGCCAGGAACACCGCGATCTGATCCAGGGTGGGGGCTTTGGGCTCCATGTTCCAAATTCCTGAACAGAATATTCAGAATTATACCAATTTTCAGAACAGTCCAGCGCGCCTATATCGCCGTCAGCAATTCAGCAGGAGCCAGCCATGGCCACGAAGATCTTCATTCCTTTCTACTCCCGCACCGGCACGGTCGAGGCGCTGGCCAGGGCCGTGGCCGAAGGGGCCGAGGCCGAGGGCGCGGAAGTGCGCCTGCGCCGGGCCCGCGAGCTGATCGGCCATGACATCATGGGTTCGGTGCCGGGCTGGAAGGAAAGCGCCGAAGCCATGAACGCCCGCTATCCCGCCCCCACCGCCGAAGACGCGGTCTGGGCCGACGGCATTGTTTTCGGCACGCCCACGCGCTTTGGCGCGATGGCGTCGGAATTGAAGGCCTATATCGACGGGCTTGGCGGCCTTTGGGTCAAAGGCGCGCTGGTCGGCAAGGCGGGCGCCGCCTTCACCGGCTCGGCGACGCCCCATGGCGGCAATGAATCGACCATCATCTCCATGTTCAATCCCATGGCGCATCTGGGCCTGATCATCGTGCCCACCGGCTATGCGGACGCCGCCATGTTCAAGGGTGCGGGCACGCCTTATGGCCCCAGCGTGGTGTCGGGCAATCCGGCATCAGGCCCGACGCCGGAAGAACTGGACGTGGCCCGCTTCCAGGGCCGCAGGATTGCAAAAGTCGCAAGCGCCTTGCGCGCCCTGACCGGTTGAACTCTGATGCTCCGCGCGGGATTTTGTCCCCGCGCGGAGGTCATCATTTGAGCGAACGCCTTTATCTGGAAGACGTCTTTGTCGGGCAGCGTTTCGTCACCGGCACGCACACGCTGACCGCCGAAGCGATCAAGGCCTTCGCGCGGGACTATGATCCCCAAGCCTTCCACACCGACGAAGAAACCGCCAAGGACACATTCTTCGGCGGGCTGGCCGCCAGCGGCTGGCACACCGCCGCCATCACCATGCGGCTTCAGGCCGACAGCGGCCCTCCCATCGCGGGCGGCATGATCGGCGCGGGCGGCGAGATTTCCTGGCCACGGCCCACGCGCCCCGGCGATACGCTGCATGTGGAAAGCGAAATCACGGAGGTCAAACCGTCCAAGTCGCGGCCGGAGCGCGGTTTCATCACGCTGAAAAGCGAAACCAAAAATCAGAAGGGCGAAGTGGTCCAGCTTCTTGTGGTCAAACTGCTGGTCTGGCGCATGCCGGAATATGGCTTTTGACCCTTATCGCGGCTTCGATTAGAGAAAACCCATGCTGGATCATCTGAAAGCCAATAATCGCGCCTGGGTGGACCGCATGGTCGCCCACGACCCGGAATTCTTCAAACGGCTGGAGAACCAGCAGAGCCCGCAATATCTCTGGATCGGCTGTTCCGACAGCCGCGTGCCCGCCAACGAAATCGTCGACCTGGCGCCGGGCGAGATCTTTGTCCATCGCAATGTCGCCAATCTCGCGCCGCCGCAGGACGCCAATTACCTTTCGGTGCTGCAATTCGCGGTCGATGTGCTCAAGGTCCGCCACGTCATCGTGGTCGGTCATTATGGCTGCGGCGGCATCAAGGCGGCGGTCGATGGCAAGCGCCGCGGCCTGATCGATCACTGGCTTCATCCCATCCGCGAAGTGGCGGAAGAGCATCGCGACGAACTGGCCGCGATCGGCGACACACACAAGCGCCATGACCGGTTGTGCGAATTGAACGTGATGCGTCAGGTGCGCAATGTGTCGTCCGACGTGTTCGTGCTCGATGCCTGGGCGCGCGGCCAGCCCTTGTCCGTGCATGGCTGGGTCTATTCGCTGGCGACCGGGCTGGTGAACGATTTGAGCGTCACCGTCAGGGCGCCGCGCGCGCCGTAGCCGCGAAAACCCTCCGGAACGGATCATCGTTCCGGAGCGGACCGGGATGGCAGCACCGTTGGGTTGCGCTAGTCCAGCATCTGATCCGCCAGGCTGTAGCAGTGGCTCCCCTGATAGGCGTTCCGGCCCCGGTTCATGTGCGTCAGGTTGAAAGCCCGGATCGCGCGCAACACACGGGTCATGGCGAGGAATTTCCGGATCGAGGACGAGCCGCGGACCTTGATGCCGAAAATATCCTCGCCGCGCGGGAAGAAATAGCTGACATCCTCCGGCAGCGTGACGCACTGCTCCAGAAAAGGCTCGTCCACATAACGCTGCGCGGACGAACGGTCCGTGGCGAAGTCCGAAAGATGCACGATGAATCGTGCACGGATGCCCTCTGCATCGGCATAGAGCGTGAAAAGCTCCATCCAGCTCGCGTTGACGCGGATAAGGGGCCTGTCGGAGGTCGACGGCAGACAGGACACTGACCAGTAGTACCGCTCAGTCTTGCGCGGGACCGGGATGCAGTTTTGGCTATAGATCCGGAGAATCTCCAGGGCTTGCTGTGCCTGCGGCCGGCGAAGAAGTTTCTGGAACCGCGTGACGTATTTGAGCCGCAATTCCGGTGAATCCGAACGCTCCCCGTCATCGCGCAGGGCGGCCCTGCCCTTCATCCAATTGCGCTGCTGCTCAAGGCCGACAAACTGGCGCAGACCCTTGACGCTTTTGGGAGAAGTCGTGCTCACGACAGAACCTTATAAGCTCCGCCGCGATCTGGCGACGCTCGTGGACCGGTCAGCGCGTCCTATTTCCGCCAACTTTCACACTCACATGGGCCACACAATTCGAGGTGGAGCTTCAGCTATGCGTGTGATTGCGATTGGGATGCTTGCGGCCATGATGTTGTCCGGCTGCGGAACGGCGACGGGCGACCGGGGGCTGTCGGGTGCGGGCATTGGCGCGGGTATCGGCATTATCGGCGGCCCGCCGGGCATGGTGGTCGGCGGCGCGGTGGGCGCGGTGGCCGGAATGCTGTCCAAGCCGCAGCAGGTGAATCTGGGCAAGCCCGCCTGGCGGTGAAGCACCGCTTGGCTTGAAAGAACTGGCGCCGAGTCAGGCTGTTGCGTGATCCCGGTGGCGCTGAGGGTCTCCGGCACTGCCGCGTTCTGGCGCCGACTCGGGCCGCTGACGCGGCCCTCACTGGCGCTCAGTTTTTGTAAGCTCGCTTCGCTCGC